>DDJI01000049.1:14234-15820 GCA_002338885.1 Ruminococcus sp. UBA1828
TCCCTAAATCCCTTGCCTTATGACGGGGACGAAGCGGCAGAGCCGCCGGAACGGAAAAGAACGGAAAGGAACGACGCTTACCGAGTGTATGAGGAAATTATCAAAGACAATATCGCCTATGACATTCTCTTGCAGGACAGAAGCCTTGACCGCGACCGTCTGAATGAGATTGTTGACCTTATGCTNNATCCGTATTGCCGGGGACGATTACCCCGCCGAGCTTGTGAAGTCAAAGTTTATGAAGCTGAACAGCGAACATATCCGCTTTGTGCTTGACTGTATGCAGGAGAATACAACAAAGATCCGCAACATCAAGCAGTACCTAAAGGCGGTGCTTTTCAATGCCCCGTCTACCATTGACAGCTACTATACTTCCCTTGTCGCTCACGATATGGCAAGCGGCGCACTTGCACCGAGGAAGCCGAAGTACGGCGACCCGGACTACTACACCTACAACGAGGGCGAAAGCCTGTAAACGAAAAAAGGAGGATTTACCACATGGCACAGAAAACAGGAGCTTTGATTTTTGACGAAACCGCTGACCGCTACGATATTCGCTTTGATATTGCCGACTATTACGGCGGCTTGCATTGCGGCGAGTGCATGGACGTATTCACAGGCGGCAAATGGAAGCCGACCCGGATTGAGTACGGGGACAACTGGTATCTTGTAGGTATCCGCGCCGAGGACTTGAACGGGCTGCGGGTACGGATTTAACGGGGCGGCGTGAAGAACGGACGCCCCTTTTTCACGCCCAAAAGCGGCGTGCCACCCTAACACTATCACTACCGGGAAAGGAGGACGGTAAACATTGCAGGACGAAATCAACGAAAAAGTGGTTGCGCTCTCTGTCAAGGGAGCAAAGCTGACCGCTGAAATGCTGCAAAAGGCAATCAAAGCCATGCTTGCACAGGCAAAAAAGCAGCAGGAAAAACAGCCCCACGGGAAGCAGACCCTAAAGCAGCTTGCGAAACAGAACGCGGGGCTATCCAACATTGAGATAACCGAGGGCAATATCAAAGCTTTTGAGCAGACGGCAAAAAAATACGGTATCGACTTTGCCCTAAAGAAAGACAGCACCGAAACGCCGCCCCGTTATCTCGTCTTTTTCAAGGGGCGGGACGCGGACGCTCTGACCGCAGCCTTTAAGGAGTTTTCCGCAAAGAAGCTGAACAAGGAGCAAAAGCCCTCTATCCGAAAGGCACTTGCCACATTCCGGGAAGCAGCAAAGCAGCTTAACGCGAACCGTCAAAAGACAAAACACAAGGACAGGGAGGTATCGCTATGAAGCCGAATATCAAGAAGCTGCTTATCCTAAACGCCCCCTATCTGCTCTTTGTGTATCTCTTTGATAAAGTCGGACAGGCGGTGCGGCTCTCGCCGGGGGCTGACCTCTCCGGCAAGCTGCTTTCCATTGGCAGTGGCTTTTCTGCCGCCTTTTCAAATGCCCTGCCGAGTTTTGCCCCTATGGATTTGCTTATCGGCATTGTCGGGGCTGTCGTTATCCGGCTTGCGGTCTATGTGAAAGGCAAGAACGCAAAGAAATACCGTAAGGGCATGGAGTACGGCTCTGCACGTTGGAGTGC
>DDJI01000014.1 GCA_002338885.1 Ruminococcus sp. UBA1828
TTCTCTTTTCCGCACAGACATAGTACGGCTCGGCCTTGTAACGCTCGCTCTTTGAGTGCTCTATCGGGCTTATGCTTTTCAGCACAGACATTCCCTCGTCGTATAGCCCCGCCCTCAACAGCGCCATTCCGAGCCATATGGCTCCGTGAGTGTACTGCCCGCCGTTTTCACGTATTCCCTCGGGGTATGCGCAGATATATCCGGCATACGGCTTTGAATCGGGCTTAAACGCAGGGGTGAAAAGCTTTATAACTCCCCTTCCCGGGTCCGCCAAGCTGTCGTATGCGCTTTTTAATGCGTGCTTTGTAAACTCGACGTCGCAAAGGTTTGCAAACTGCGCAAACGACTGAGAAATCGAGTCGATCCGGCAGGCGTCTGACGACGGAGCGCCTATCGGGGTGCCGTCATCGGCATACGCCCTCAAATACCAGTCCTGCGCCCTGCCGTGGGCGGTTATGGACTTCTCAAGCTCATCGGCATACTTGTCGAGCAGGCTGCAATACTCGCCGTCTTTGAACCTGCAAAGCTTTGAAAACCGCCTTAAAACCAAAATATAAAACTCCGTCAGCCATACGGATTCTCCCCGCCCCTGCTCGCCGAGCTTTGAAAATCCGTCGTTCCAGTCGCCGGTGCCTATGAGCATAAGCCCGTGCTCGCCCGTCTGTCCGGCGCGGTAATCTATGGCGCGCTTGCAGTGCTCATAAACGCTTTCCCGATTTGCGGTCTTGTACACCTCCCCGTAGCACTCATTTTGACCGCTGCGAAGGTGTATTCCGGCGCAATAGCTCGCCTTTATATCGAGGATGGAGGCATCCCCCGTCTTGTTGACGTACTCGCATACGGCATACACAAGCCACAGGTTGTCGTCAGAAATTTTAGTGCGTATGCCCCTGCGGTTGTTTTGCGGCAGCACATGCCACCAGTGCAAAACGTCCCCCTCCTCAAACTGTGCCCCGCAGCACAACAGTATCTGCCGCAGGCATGCCGACGGGTTCTGAAGAAGTATTCCCACGGCGTCCTGAAGCTGATCGCGGAATCCGTATGCGCCGGAGCATTGATAAAATCCCGTCCTTGCCATTATCCTTGCGTGAAGCGCCTGATACCTGAGCGTGTGGTTTACAAGCACATCCATGTCGCCTATGCCGTTGACGGAAAGCTCATGCTCGCAGCTTGATTTTTGCGGCGCATAAAACCTGTGCATCTCAGCGGCTGCTTTTTTGCTCAGCGCATAGGACAGGTAAAACTCCGCCGACCATTCGTCGTCATCTATGCCGCATATGCATGCCGCCGCGGGGTCTGACGCAGGCGACACACAGCTGTCAAACTGCCCCGAAAGCACCCTTTCACGGTCTGTCGAGAACACGCAGTCACGGCTGCAGTTTACCGCCATATACCCGCTCACAAGCGAGGCGGGATTTGACAGCACAAGCGTTCTATCGTCCGCCGCCTGCGGCAAAATCATATATGCGCGGTTTCGACTTTCGTCTAAGCACGGCTCAAGGAGCAAACACAGCTTTGCGCCCTTGCAGCCTCTAAGCTTAACGCTTATTCTTGCGCACATTCCCTTTTGGGACACTCCAAGCTCCACACTTCCCGACGCGCCGCCTTTTTTAAAGAAGTACTCCGCCTTGTTTTCCGAGAACGCTGCGCATGCGCCCGAGACGATGTCATAATACCCTCAACTCAANNGTCATAATCCCCGTCAGGCATCGCCAAAATCAGCCGCTGACCGATGTTGTCGCGGGATGTGTCGTTGTCCCACGGCGTGAGGCGAAGCTCTCTTGAGTTGAACGCATAGCAAAAGCCCATGGAGCCGGATGAGCAAAGTATACCGAACTGCTGCGATGACAGCACATGACACCACGGGAGCGGCGGCCTTTCCGTTATCACATACGCCCCGTCGCTTCTGAATCCGCCGCAGCGAACATCCCTCTCAAAGCTCTGCTTGTCAGCCTCCACGCTCAAAACTTTCACTATGCTGTCCCGTTCGGCAGGCTCCTCACCGCTCAGCTCTTCCTCCGAGATGTGGCATGCATAAGCCTTTAAAAGCGTGACAAGCTCCTGCCGCACCTCGCTCACATCCACACCGATTATTCCTCCCGGGGAATAAAGCATTCCCTCTACACCTGCGTCCCTTGCCGCACTTACGAGCATTGAGAAGTTCTTTCTTTCGTACTTTGCGCTTTCTCCGCCGTCGTCATACAGCACCGCAAGCTGAACCTTTATCCCCGCTATAACAAGCTCGGAGTACGCCCGCAGGTAGGTGTAAAGCATGTTGGGCGCAACTCTTTCGGTCAGCTCAACAAGGATAAGAGGGATGTCCACAGAGACGGACAGCTCCCACAGTGCCCTTAGCGGCAGCTTGTTTTCAAGCGTGGCTTTTATCCGCTTTTCGCTGCTTTCCGGCTTGAAAAGCACGGCCGGCAAAAGCCTGTTTGCAAACCTTTGAGCCTGCGTCATTCCCTTGGGGCTGAACATCGCAATTTTCTGCTCGCCCCTGAGCCTGCATGCCGAGGCGATAAGCTCGTCATAGCTGTCGGCGGCAAGAATGAACATATGAAGCTCCGTTTCGGATTTCGGCGGCATGTTCAGGCTCACTTTCATAAACACGCAAGGGTCCGGCTCGCTTATATAGCTCTGCGGGATGCTGTCTGCGCAGTCAAACAGCCCGCACACGCCGTCCGGCATATGCAAAACCTCCTCGCGGTCAAGGGACACCGTCATGCTCACATCCTCATAAAATCCCACCGCCATATATGTTCCCACTCCGAAGTCGTCAGACCTTGTCACGGTGGCAAGTTTAAGCTGCGCGTCATAGTCCGCCCTCAAAAACAGCTTGTTAAAGGCAGGATGCGCACTTTCCGCACCGTCAGACGCCAAAGAAGGCTCTATATATGCAAAAAGCTTTGCGCTCAGCTGCTCCGACGACGTGTTTTCAAGTGCGAAAGTCCTTATCTCGCACGGCATGCTCTCATGCAGTCCCACTTTCATGCCCGCGCTCAGCGCTCCGACATTCTTATAGTAAGCCGCATAGCCGTTGGCGAACTCGCAGGAAAATCCCTTCGCGTCTGCCGAGGGGTCGGGAAGTCTGCAAAACGACGAGGCGGTTTTGCCGTCGCTTATGCCGAAGAACGCGCCTTTCGGGCGGAGTATTCGGTCTTTGGTCTTAGAATAGAGGTTTCTTTGACGGTACATAGCGCAGCTTATGCCGCTGTCGGTCAGGACAAGGGTATACTCGCCGTTTGTCAAAAGCCTTGCGCGCGGATTTGAAACTGATATGCACTCGTAACACTCCGGTTCGCTCTTTACAGGCTCGCCGCGCGTGTCCTTAGGCTTAATGAGCATGTTCTCGCAGATGTTTGCATCAAGCCGCGGGCGCTCCTGAATAAGCTCGTCCGCACCCAAAACATTTACGTCCCTTGAAAACCTCTTTCTGAAAATACCGTCCTCCAAAAGATTCACCGCCGCAAGCATGCTCATCCCGACGTGGTGAGACATATAGCTCTTGACCACGGCGGGTTCGGACGATTTAGAACCGGGCGGCGTAAAATCAAGCGCCTCGTAAAAACCGTACCTTGAGTACATGCCGTATTTTTTGAGCGTTTTAAGGTTTTGCATGCCCTGCTGCGGCGCAAGCTCCATCGAAATATATGTGGAGTAGGGCGAAACCACATAGTCAGACTCCAGCCCGCGCTTTACGCCTGTGCCCGGGACGCCGTGAGCCAAATATCTGTACGAAAGGGAGCTGTCAAAGCTGTAGTAGCCGCTTTCGGATATTCCGTAGGGGCGGTGCATGCTTTCGGCATAGCTTATCTGCCGCCTGAGCGCATACTTTAGACTTTCCCTTTGCAGCGAGCCGTCCGGGCTTTCAAGGAATATGCATGGCATAAAATACTCAAACATTGTTCCGGAGTATGACGCCGCCCCGCTGTATGCGCCGCTTGATAGCATGGTTCTTGACAGCCTGTACCAATGCGACTTCGGAACCTGCCTTGATGCTACGGCGTAGTAAGAGCCGAGCCTTGCCTCACTCATGAGAAAGTCGTACTTTGCCTTGTCGGGCGTGCCCGATGCGGGGTTTATACCTATGCTCATCAGCCCGCGCACGCTGTCGTAAAAGATCCCGAGGTCTGTTTCGGCTATGATTTTCTCTATGCGCCTGATCTGTTTTAAAAGCTCCGGGCAGCGGGTCAGGTACTCTTTAAGGCCCTCCTTCAGCGCGACAAGGGAGCAGACAAAGTTTGCGCTGTCCACGCTTGAGACGTACGGCGCGGGGCAGACTTCAAGCGTCGAGGTGTTATACCAGTTGTAAAGGTTTCCGTGGTATTTTTCGAGTTTTTCTATGCTGCAAAGGGTGTAGGAAATTCTCTTTGAAAGATTGTGCACGCTTATGAGTCTGCGGTCGCATGCGGCGAGAGCGGAAAGCATGTACATGCCTATATTTGTCGGCGATGTCCGGTGGCATATGCGGTATACCGGAGCAAACTGAACATTGTCCACGGGCAGATAGTTGTCAGCCTCCGTGACGTAATCGGCAAAGAACTTCCACATGCTTGCGACATGTCCGCTCAGCTCCCTTCGGTCCCTGTCCGAAAGGGATTTTAAAGGCGACGGGCTGTATGCTGCGAATTTGCGGGAGATCAAAATCGGCATGGCGCAGAACACAAGTGCAAAGACCTTGCATACTGTGCTCATAGAGAACAGCAAAACCGCCGAGAGCACTTCGGAAAAGAAGAAATATCTAAACGGGTCGGTTCCTGATTTGTCGGCGGCGGCGGATGTCGTCCACTCCAAAAGCTTTTTGCGGCTTATGAGCCTTACGGCGCCGACGAAAACGGCTCTCGCCGACTTGACGGCAACCGCGGGAAGCATGACAAGCTGATAAACAAGCCTCTCAAGGCACTCCCCGCTTTCGTTCAACAGGAAAGAAAAGTACCGCCTGTGCGAGGCGTTTTTGCGGAATGCTGCGCTCAAAAGCCCCCATATCTCCGAAAACAAATACATCACGACAGCCGCCGCAAGCAAAGTGTTATACGACCAGTACGCCCACGGGCAGACGAGCAGGCTGAAATAAAAGGCTGCAAACACCGCTGCAGGAGTCACGGCGCGCCTTATGTTGTCCAAAATCTTGAGCTTTGATATCCCGTCGAGCTTTTTGCAGAACAAAAACGGGATGTTTTGCACGTCTCCCCTTATCCAGCGGTCAAGGCGTTTGCAGTAACTCACCGCATTTTTAGGAAAGCCCTCGTAAAACACGACGTCTGAGGCGTACGCCGAGTGCAAAAGCTCGCCCTCTATGATGTCGTGGGACAAAAGCCTCTCGTCGCAAAGAAATGAGGTGCAGCGTATCATAGCCTCGACGCTTATAAGTCCCTTGCCGCAGAAGCTGCCGCGTCCGAAAGCGTCCTGCCANNTCCTGCCACACATCTGTTCCGTCCCCGTCATATCCCGAAAGCGAGCCTATTCCGCCCATTCCCCTCGCAAAACGTGTGGATATCGAGTCGCCGAGCCGCGTGACCATCCTCGGAGATATCAGCGCGCAGCCGCTTATTACTCTGCTGTCCTTGATGACGGGCTTATTTGCAGGATGCAAGGCTATGCTCAAAAGCTCCCTTACAGAGTCCATCTGCGGCTCGGTGTCGCTGTCCACCGCGCATATATACTTTATCCCCACAAGCTCCTGCGCGCCCTCCGACACAAAGTAAAACTCCGAGTTTTTGGCATGCGTGCCCGCCATAAATCTGCAAAGTGAGATTATCGCGCCGCGCTTTCTCCCCGCGCCCATGTATTCGCCCTGGGTTTTTGAATAGCTCCGCTTTCTGAGCATGCATACAAACCTGTTGTTTGATTTTATCTCGGGGCAGGAGTTTAAGCGCTTTACGGTTTCGTTCAGGCTTTCAACGACAGCCATATCGTCGGCAGTGACCTGCGAGCTGCTCGGGGCAAAGTCGCAAAGGGCAACCATCTTTATGTTGTCCTGAGGATTTGCGGCGTACAGGCGGTACAGCCTGTCGTAAAGCGCGTCCGCATCGGCAGGCTCTCCTATGACGGCGGACATGACTACCGCGCAGGGCGTGTTTTCGACGGTATCGCAGCTCGGATCAAGCCTTGCAAGGCGTCTGTGGCGGCACGTTCTGAGCAGGATTTTATCATAAACAGCCTTCACGGCGCATATTGCGGGAAGTATCAGCAGCACGCCCATCCACACGGCATCCGCCCACGCCGCTATGCCGAAAGCTATTGCTGCGCTCATAACAGTCACAACGGCTGCCGACAGAACAGCAAACGCCGCAGAATGCGCCTTTTGAGGCTTGTTCAGCTCAAGGGCGTTTATTATGCCTTCGCTGTCGCATGTTTTGACAAGGTGAGATGCAAGCTCCTGTGCGGAAACGCCCCGCAGGCTTGCCATGCGGTAAAGTCTTGTCCTGTACGCATGCTTTGTGTTCAGATCGCTGTGCATGTACACCTCATCGTGCGCAAGCGCCCGACAGACGGGATTCAGCTCATCGTTTATCTTCACATCATCCAGCGATGACAGCCTTGAAAGTATGGTCACGGCGTGCCTCAGCTCTATATCCGGCTTTTTGCCCGACACGGCGGAGTACACCGCACCGACAAGGCGCATGCACACCGAATATTTCAGAGATTCAAGCGCCATGGCGTCGCAGTCTTTTTTAAGGCTCTTTATTTTAAGTATAAACTCATCGGCGTCGAGCGGCTCGTCACAGCCTATGGCAATGTCCGCAAGCTCAAAGCTGTCGCTCACGCTCATCAGCCTGTCATAGCCCAAAAGATAGTCGCAGCCGGCGGAAACGGTGTGATAGTTGTCCGCGAAAAACTCCTCGTCGGAGCAGCTGCATCCGTCGGAGCTGCTGCATCCGTCGGTGCAAATCCTGCGGTACACGGCGTCCATTTTTCTTTGCATGGCGCGCACCCTTTTGCGCAGCTTTCCCGCGGCGGTGTATTCGTCCGCATTCGTGACTGCCGCGCTGTTTGCGTCCAATATATCCATTACGTCCATAACATTCACCCTTCTTTATTCTGCTTTTTAAAGCGGCTGTTTGATGGTTATTTAAGGATATTATTGACTCGCTTGCGGCAAAATATGTGTTCTCGCTAAATTGCTCCGCTAAAAATAAATATTGCGTATTGCGCGCAGTGCTTTAACGTGGTATACTATAAAATACTTATTGAATGCTTGGAGGTGCAAACACCAATGAAATACTTAGTAGTTCTCTGCGACGGAATGGCTGACTATCCCGTTGAAGAGTTAGGAAACAAAACGCCTATGCAGGCGGCGCACAAGCCCAACATGGATATGCTTGCAAAGGATTCGGAAGTCGGACTTGTAAAGACGGTTGCGGACGGATTAAAGCCGGGCAGCGACGTGGCAAACCTCTCGGTTTTGGGCTACGACCCCGCGGTATACTATTCCGGAAGGTCTCCGCTTGAGGCAGGCTCTATAGGAATAGACATGAAGCCGACCGACGTGTCGTTTAGGTGCAACCTTGTGACGCTTTCCGACGAGGAAAACTTTGAGGACAAGACGATAATAGACTACTGCGCGGGAGACATATCCTCCGCCGAGGCAAAGCAGCTCATAGATTACCTCAAGGGCTACTTTGACAACGACAGGTTCTGCCTGTACGCCGGAGTAAGCTACCGCCACTGCCTCATATGGCATAACGGCACGCTCGACGTCGGAACGCTCACCCCGCCGCACGACATAACCGGCAAAAAGATTGCAAAGTACATCCCCACGGCGGAAAACGCGCGCCCGCTCCTTGAAATGATGAAAAGAAGCTGCGAGCTTTTAGCAAACCACCCCATAAACATAGAGCGCGTCAAAAAGGGCTTAAATCCCGCAAACGCCGTCTGGTTCTGGGGAGAGGGCGTGAGAAAGCCGCTTGCGTCCTTTAAAGACAAGTTCGGGCTGAATGCGTCGATGATTTCGGCGGTAGACCTGCTGAAAGGCATTGGCAAGTTCTCCGGAATGCATGTTGTGAACGTAGAAGGCGCGACCGGATATCTTGACACGAACTTTGAAGGAAAAGCGGAAGCCGCCGCCAAGGAGTTTGCTGCGGGAAGCGATTTTGTATACGTGCACATCGAAGCTCCCGACGAATGCGGACACAGGCATGAGATACAAAACAAGGTCAAAGCGATAGAGCTTATAGATCAGAAGGTGCTTGCCCCGCTGATAGAAGTGCTTAAAGCTTACGGTGAGTACAGGATAATGATACTTCCCGACCACCCCACCCCGCTTGCTCTCAGGACGCATACAAACGACCCCGTCCCTTACCTGATATATGACAGCCGAGTTCGCAAAAACGGCGTCGATTGTTTCTGCGAGAAAACGGCAAAGCAAACAGGCATATACGTCCCGACAGGACACACGCTGATAGACAAATTTATAAAGGGATAAAGAAAACCGGCGCCCGCACTGTAATCTGCGGATGCCGGTTTTCTTTATTTTACTTTGTCACTTTGCAAGCGCCGACGCAAGCTCTTCAAGCTTGGCTGTCGATGCGGCGCTAAGTGCGGAACGTATGGTTACAACGGGTTCTTCAAGGGTCAGATCCTTGCAGCCCTCAAGCATCGCCTTGATGTTCTTGGCAGCCATAGGCGCCCAGGTGCCGTTTTCGATTATTCCGACGGTTCTGTTCTGATAATTTCTCTCGATGAGGTGATCTATATACTCCTTCATGCAGGGGAATATTCCGCCGTTGTAGGTTGTGGTGGCAAGAACAAGCTTTGAGTATCTGAACGCATCGGCAACAGCCGCAGCGGTGTCGCATCTTGCAAGGTCATATGCTGCAACCTTGCAGCCCTTTTTCTCAATGAGATCTTTAAGCTCATTGACCGCCTTTTCGGTGTTTCCGTAAACAGAGGAGTATGCTATCACCACACCGTCCTCCTCCGGAACATAGCTTGACCATGTGTTGTAAAGCTCTAAATACTTGCCAAGATCGTCCTTTAATACCGGTCCGTGAAGCGGGCAGATCATAGATATATCAAGCATGGACGCCTTCTTCAAGAGCGCCTGTGTCTGAGCGCCGAACTTGCCGACTATGCCGATATAATACCTTCTCGCCTCGTTTGTCCAGTCCTCGCTCACATCGAGTGCGCCGAACTTGCCGAACGCATCGGCGCTGAACAAGACCTTGTCGCGGGTGTCATAGCTGACTATTACCTCCGGCCAGTGAACGAGCGGAGCGGTGAAGAATTTAAGCGTGTGCGCGCCAAGCTCCAATGTGTCGCCCTCGCCTACTACAACACGCCTGTCGGCATAATCGGTGCCGAAAAACTGCGACATCATGGTAAACGCCATCTTTGACGCAACTATAACGGCGTTAGGATAGCGCTGCGCAAAGGCGTCGATATTTGCCGAGTGGTCAGGCTCCATGTGCGAAACAACAAGGTAATCGGGAGTCCTTCCGCCGAGCGTGTCCTCAAGATTTTTAAGCCACTGATCCTTAAATCTCGCATCGACGGTGTCGGTTACGGCTATCTTTTCATCCCTTATGACATAGGAATTATAGGACATGCCGTTTGGCACCTTGTACTGTCCCTCAAAGAGGTCTATGTCGCGGTCGTTTACGCCGACATAAAAAATATCGTCTGTGATTCTCATATTGAACATCCTTTCAAAGCTTTTAGTTTTGCCATATGTTTTGAGGCAGGGAGTTTAAAAACTCTATAAGCTCGTCTGCCATTTCTCGCTGTTCAGCATTTCTCGGGTGACCGGGGGTCGCCTTTCCCGCGCGCTTGTACCTGAGGTGATAAACGCCGTTTTCCTCGCCTCCGAGGCGGTTTTTTATCTCCTCTATCGCATCGTCCCAGCCGCTGTCATGCCCCATAAGTGTTAATGCAAGCACCACCGCCGCCTTGGGCGAGTGGGAACGCACAGAGTTGATTATCTGCATATATCTTGTCTCCCACCTGTCGCGGTACTCGGGGTCGTATATCTTGTCATTTCCCACGCTGCTGTCGTTTTGACCGACTGCAAAAACTATTACGTGGGGAACAAATCTTGAAAAGTCCCAGTTTGTGATTTTATCGCCTGAGCAATATCTTAACTTGTCATAGCACGATTCAAGCCCTTTTGTCGATGGCATTTCAAAATATCCCGTGCCGTCAAATATCGCTATTCCGCCCTGAGATGTGTTATACACCTGTGCGGGAAGCTCCCTTGCGCATATCATGGCATAGGTGTGCCACGAGTTATCCCTGCTGCCGTCGTTTTCTGCGGGATCAGGCTTGCCCGTGCAGTCGTCATAGTCAACAAGGTCGCCCGCGGTGACCGAATCGCCGTAAAACTCTATTTTCTTTTCGGGAAGCGGATCCGGCTCCAAAAGCTTTGCGCCGTCGTCCAAAATTATCTTTTCTACATCGAAATAATGCCCCGCCATCCGCTTATATATTATCGCCTCGTGCCTGTCATCGGCAAGGTTTGAAGCTATATGCACGGTCTGCTCGCCGTCCGCCAGCTCAATCTTTTTCTCCTCGCCGTCTATCACCGCGCCGATATACTTGCCGTTCCAGAAGCGAAAGTTGTTGATCTTAACGCTCAGGCTTGTGCCGTCAAAGTAAAACTTCACGTAGCTGCCCGGCCAGACGAGCTTAATTCCGTTCTCGATGTCGGTATCTATTCTTCCGTAAAGCTGCAACATGCCGCCGCAGTTGCCGCAAACATTGATTTCATTCATACGGCTGTTTCCCTTCACATTTTTTGTACGCTAAAAAGCCGTGAGCCTGATGCATCCTTAAATCTTACGGCTTTGCTCGCGGCGCTCCGCAACATGTAGTATACATTACCTTTTGAATCAAGTCAATACTGCCACCGACGCGGCGTCAAATAAAAGCGGCGCATATTCGCGTGCAGCACAAAAGCCCCTGCGATTTATCTTCGCAAGGGCTAAGGTGTGTATAGGTGTACAATTCTTTACTCGGTGGTGGTTTCACCTGTTCCCGACTCGTCAGGCAAGGATGCCTCGGTTGTAGGCACAGTCGGCTCTTCATCGGGGACGTTTGTGGGAGTATGGGTGTTATCCGTACTGCTTGTATCGCTTCCGACTGAGTTATGAGTTGATGACGTCGTATTCTTAGTTGAATCGGTCGTATCCATGGTGCGTTCCGTTACTCCGGTGGTATGCGACGGGTCATTCATGCTGTCCCCGTTACATCCCGAAAGCATGGCGGCACTCATTACAACCGCCNNCCGCCGCAAGAACAATGAGAATTCTCTTCATTTTTATTTTCCTTTCAGGTTTTCATATTGCAAAAATCCGATGCATGCGCCCGAGTTTTGAATATGAGGCACATTTTAAACATGCTGTTACATGACACTGCATGCTATCGCTATTATGCCGCAAGGAAAATAAAATATTCTTTTTATCCGATTGTTTGCTCTGTTTTTAGCTGTTTACACAGGTCTGACGTCAATTTTAAGGCTGTATTTTCCGACAAGCAGCGAGTTTACGTCTATTATGTACTCCGCAAGCACATGCGCGCCCTCGTCGGAATAGGATGCCTCCACCTTTTCGGCGCTGACGCCCATTGTCAGGCTTCCGAACGGAGTGTTGTAGTGGCAGTAGTTTTTCTTGTCAAGCTCCACCAAAAGCTCCGCCTCGGAATTTCCGGTGCGTATCATTTTCAGCCATTTGCCGTCTATGACGTTTACGGTGGTGGTTGAACCGTCGTATCCGGTCGCCTCGGTTTCGTTATACCTGATCAAAAGGCTGCCGTCAAAGCTCACGATGACATACTGTCCTTCGGTTATTATTTCGGTGGTGTCCGTTTCCTCTCCGCTCGTTTGTATGCTCTTTATTGAAATTATAGCGTCCCTCATATTTTCCCCACGCTCCGTTATTCAAGCACGCAGCTTTTAACTTCTATCTTATCTATTCCGTCCAAAAAGTGCTCCGCGTTTTCCTTAAACAGCTCTGTACTGTCGGTGCAGTACAAAGTTATCCTGCCCGGCTGTGTGCTGTCGTTTAAAAGGTTATTTTGCTTGAGCACCTTATATGCATATTTTCCCGCTTCTCCGCCGGACGATATGAGTTTGACATCGCTTCCCATTATCATCGATATCACGTCCCAGATTATCGGGTAGTGGGTGCATCCGAGTATCAAGGTATCTATACCCTCATCCCTGAGCGGCAAAAGATACTCCTTAGCTATCTCCACGCACGGGGAGCAGTCGGTGCCTATGTATCCGTTTTCAACCAACGGTACAAACATCGGGCATGCCTTTTCAAACACCTGCGCATCGGGGAGCTTTTGCTTTATCAAAGCCCTATAGCTTCCGCTCCTTATCGTCGCGCCTGTGCCTATTATGCCTATGCGGTGGTTTGATGTGGCCGCAATCGCTGCATCCACCGCCGGAACTATTACTCCGGTATAAAGGCCCTCGCCGAAGTCAAATCCCGACGCAAGCACGCTTGAAACCGTTCCGCACGCAGATATGATCATTTTCACTCCGAATTTCTTTAAAAAATCAAAGTCCTGCTTAGCGTATTTTTCTATGGTCTCGCGGCTTTTTGTACCGTACGGAACCCTTGCGGTGTCGCCTAAGTATATTATATCCTCACAGGGCAAAAGCTTAACAAGCTCCTTTACCGCGGTAAGCCCGCCGACGCCGGAGTCAAACACGCCGATGGCGCGGTTTTTATCTGTCATTATAAGATTCCCTTCCGTTTTAGGATGATTCAAAGTGCATGTTCGGCTTATATGCGAGATATGCATGCCATACAAAATATATTTCGCTCACATGCATATTATGCATAACGCCGCCCCGATACCGCTAATCGTCGAGTATGCTCTTTGACGGGCTGTTATTAAACTTCTCTTTTTCGCTGCTGCGAATAGAAATTATATGCCATATCTCAAGCATGGCAAGCGCCGCGGAAATAATGATTATTGCCACAACAGGCATGTATCTCAGCTCAAATGTAGGCGTGAAAACAACGCTTGTTCCGTGGGCAACGTCTATCATTTCACCCGCGTGAACAAGGTACACCGCCGCGCCCGCAGCGCAAAAAGGCAGCTGAAGTATATAAAACCTCAGATACATCAAAACAAGGCTCGCCGTCATCAGCAGGCTTCCCACCAAAAATCCCGTGGCAAGGTGAGAGCTTTCCGGAGAGTTTATGTAAAAATTGAGTATGGTTACGCCTGCCCAGAAAAAGCAGGACCACACGTATATAAGCGTGACTATGACTTTAAGAGTTATAGTAAAGCCGTTGTCGCAGTATCTGTATTTAAGCGTTTTCTTCTGCGTCTTTGGTGTCGCCGGAGTCTTTACATTCTGCGCTGTTTGCGTCACTTTCATAGCTTACCTCTTCACATATCCTTTCAATCACTTCAAACCTCAAAAGCACATCCTCGCGAAAACTGAGCCTTCCCCTGTCGCCTATATTCACCTGCGAATACTCAAGCGGCGTCACCCGCAGCTTCAGCTCATTCGTTCCGTCCGGCGAAAAGCTCACAAAATACGCTTTTATCGGTTTTTTCTTGCCTGTCACGCTTACGGGCAGCTCCGCCTCGCTCTTGTCTGAGACATGTGCATCAATTGTATAAACCTCTACGTCTTTGTTTTTGTGCAGGTGAATCAGACCGTTGACTATAACGTATACAAACGCAGCCATAAAGCCTATGCTGACTACTATAGCCACAATTTCCATGAATTTTTCCATATTCCGTTCCCCCTACTGTCACATTTGCCGCATGATGCAAATAACATTGCAACGGGTCGATACATTGTTGATATATTATATCACACTTACAAGTTAACATTCAAGACCGTTTTTGATAAATTGCAAGGCATAGTTATAAAAGTGTACCCGCACGGCGTACATCCGTGCGGGCAGATTGTCATTTTTTAAGTGGCTTCGGCGACCGCGTTGAGCCTATTTAGCTCTCGGGTACTTGTCAGCGTCCTCCGGAGTGATTTTTCTTAAAACGCGGCAGGGATTTCCCACCGCCACAACTCCGGACGGTATGTCCTTTGTCACAACGCTTCC
>DDJI01000107.1 GCA_002338885.1 Ruminococcus sp. UBA1828
TACATAGGCCGTCGCCTCCTTTCCGCTTTTGGGCAAAAAGAAAAGCCGCAGACTTTTTCAAAATCTGCGGCTTGGCCGGGGAACAGAAAAGGGCGCTGTCATGCTTGGCAACACCCTGTTTCTGTCTGATTATTCAGTTGTTTTGACACGCCCCGTTTTCCGCTGCCCTAAAAACATTGATTTTACTGGGTTTTTTCATGTTTTCTTATGGCAACGCTCTTTTTCGGCGGTTTTTCGCCCCGCGCGAAAATTGCGTCCGAAAAATCCGCCTGAATATTTTTTATCTACCTTGAGTATAAGTAGAATTTTATGGGCGTTAAAAACTCAAACCCGAGTTTTAAGGGCAAATCTCAACTTTTCAACTGAGTTTTCAACACTTCAAACGGCAATCGGGGAAAGTTTTCAACAGTTTCAACGCATTTTTCAACGCCGATGTTGATTTTTGCGTATACAAGCTGTATATTATCCTGCTCAAAGGCTCATAATCAAGGCGAAAAACTTTGAAATCGCGCCGTTTTCGAGATGTTGAAAACCCGCGCGTTTTGGAAAGGCGGATAAAAGATGGTCAAAGGCGTGAGCAGACAGATAATAGAAATATCAAATCCGGACAGCGAGTATTTCGAGCGTGCGGTGCTTTACCTCAAAGCAGGGCAGACCTTGCCGCAAAGGGAGCTTGCAAGGCTTGCGGCGGACGAGTATGTGCTCTCGATGGAGACCCGCGGCGGGCAGCCGGACGGCACGGACGGCGCATCGGAGGAAATCAGAGTAAAAAGACTTTCAAAGAGGGTAAAAATACTTGCGGCGCTGACTGCGTTTTTTGCCGCCGCATCGGCAGGAGCCACGGCGTTATTGATTGTTTATACAAAGATGTAGAAATTATTTTGTGGATTATTCATTGAAAAAGTACTTTTAATCGGGCACAACATATGGTACAATTAAACTGTGTATAACTATAGCTATGTTAGCGGGGAGCTAATGAGCTAAATTGAGCGACCAAAGAGGTTAAACATGGACAAGAAGGAATACCGCGCGCCTAAAAGAGCGCATGGGGAGCATTCAAAGCCCGATTTTGACAGGGACATCGGTCATGAGCCGCAGGAGCAGGGGCTTATAATAGGCAGAAATCCCGTGCTTGAGGCGCTGAAGGCGGGAAAAAGCATAGATACCGTGTATATCAACAAAGACAGCACAGCCGGATCCGGCTCTTTGTCGCAGATATCGCGGCTTGCGGCGCAGCGCGGCATAGTCGTGAAGCAGGTCAACGAGCAAAAGCTCACAGCCATGGCTGCCGGCGGAGTGCATCAGGGCGTAATAGCTGTCGGAGCGTGCGCGGAGTATGTGACGATTGAGCAAATACTGCGGCGTGCAAAAGAGAAAAACGAGCCGCCGTTTATAATAATCTGCGATGAGATAGAAGACCCGCACAACCTCGGCGCGATAATAAGGACTGCGGAGAGCGCAGGCGCGCACGGGGTGATAATACCGAAGCGAAGGAGCGCATCACTTAATTATACTGTTTATAAGACGTCTGCCGGAGCGGCAAGCTGGCTGCCGGTTGCAAGGGTGCCAAACATACCGGCCGCTATAGAAGAGCTAAAGCAAAACGGCGTGTGGATATACGGAACGGATGCGTCGGGACAAAGATACGACACCGTAGACCTGAGCGGAGCCATAGGGCTTGTCATAGGCTCGGAGGGCTACGGCATAGGCAGGCTCACGGCAAGCAAGTGTGATTTTATGCTCAGCCTGCCGATGAAGGGAAAGATAACGTCGCTCAACGCATCGGTTGCGGCGGGAATATTCATGTACGAGGCGGTTCGCCAAAGAGAAGCCTCGGGCATAAAATAGATATTTTTAGCGAAAGGAGAGCCTTTGCCAAGCAAGGGTCGTTTACTTAAAATGGCTGACAAGACGGATAAGAATTTATCAGTGGATGATATACTTGAGCAGTATTCATCGAAAGTACCGAAAAATCATACAGACGACACGTTGGACATAGATTCTATTCTGAACGAGATACATCACACACCGGCTCAAAAGACCGAAATGATAGAGGACGTCCTTGAAATAGGCGACAACAGCTATGTTTTCGACCCGGGGGACGAGCCGCAGCCGCAGGAGCAGGACATACCGCCTCAGCCGTCCGACGAGATAAGGACGTCGAGCGGAGTGAGACAGGGCACGGCGGCAATTGAGGACATGCTTGAAAACCCGCAGCCCAAGCAGCCGCCCAAAGCGGATGAGAGCACGGCTGCGCATGCGCAGGAGAAAGCCCCTCAGATAAGGCCCGTGACGGGGAGAAACGCCGACACCGCCATAATGCAGGGACTGCTGAAGTTAAAGAGCGAGCGGGGAACGGCAAAGCCCGCGCAAAAGAAGGTTGATCCCGTCAACCGCGCGTCGATAAGCGACATAGACCTGGGAATTGAGAAGAAGGTAATACCCAGCACAGAAGTCGGAATAGACGAAAACGCAAGCGAGGAAGAAAAGCTTGCATACTTAAACGCAAAGAGAAAAGAGCGCGTAAAGGAGTTCGTTGCCCGAAACGAAGAAGAGGAAAAGCCTCAAAAAGGCTCGGTTGCGGACTTTGAGAGCTTTGATCAGGCGCAAAAGATGTCGCAGAGCATATCGGGGCTGAAGTCGAGCCTTGTTGTAAGGCTTTGCGTGCTGCTTGTTTTGAGCGTAGTCAGCGCGTATATGACGATAGCGTCCGACACCGGACTGTCGCTCATATCTGTTTTGTCCCAGTCAACATCCTACCTGTTTGTGCATGTGATACTCGGGCTTGTGGCTGCGTTTGTCTCGTATACCGTGCTGTCGGTCGGAATAAAAAAGCTTTGCACAATGAAAGCCGACAGCGACAGCCTTGCCGCCGCCACCGTGATATTCAGCCTTTTGTCTGCAATTATAATGCTTTCCGACTCGGAGCTTGTCCAGACTAAAACCGCCCACGCATATGTCAGCGTGGCGATAATAGGGCTTTTGATAAACACCATAGGCAAGCTCTTGATAGTGGGCAGAACGGAAAGAAACTTCCGATACATTTCGGGCGGCTACTCAAAATACGCCGCAGTTCATATAGACGATGAAGAGGTTGCCGCAAAGTTCACAAGGGGAGCGCTCACCGATTTTCCCTCCCTTGCCACATCGAGAAAGACGGAGTTTGTAAGAGATTTTATAAAAAACAGCTACTCGGCAGACCTGACCGACTCGTTTTCTAAGGTATACGTGCCGATTGCCGTGGGCGTGTCGGTGCTGATAGGACTTATAACGGCATTTGTTTATCCGGAGAGGATAACGGAGGTTTCGGACAGAATTTACTATGCGTTTGCATGTGCCGCCGGAACGATGTCTCTATGCTCGGCGATGGGAATGATGCTCGTCACAAATATCCCGCTTGCAAAGGCGTCAAAGAAGTACCTTCAGTCCTCCGCCGTGATGCTCGGCTATTCTGCGGTGGACAAGTTTGCCGACACAAACTCACTGCTCATAGACGCCATTGACCTCTTCCCGGACGGAATGGTAGACATAATAAACATAAAGCCCATTAAAAAGACCCCGATAGAGGACGGCATACTCTATGCCGCAAGCCTTTGCTGCCAGACCGAAAGCATTCTCCGCCCGTCGTTTTACAAGATGATAAAGGGCAAAACGGAGATGCTCTATCCGGTCGAGAGCTATATATATGAGGACGGCTTGGGACTTTCGGGATGGATAGAAAATAAGCGTGTTCTGTTCGGAAACCGCGCGCTGATGGAGAGCCACTCCATAGAAGGGCTGCCCACACTTGAAAAAGAGGCGTCATATGCAAAGGGCAACAGCGTGGTGTACCTGTCCATAGGCGGAAACCTTGCAATGATATTTGTCGTGAGAGCAAAGGCGTCGGTATCGGTGACAAGGGGCTTAAAGGATCTTGAGCGGCAAAAGATAACGGTGATTCTGCGCTCCGTGGATTCGCTTTTGAGCATAACAAAGCTTTCGGAGCTGTTTGACGTCTCGCCGAACACATTCAAGCTTTTGCCGTTTAGATATCACGCAGAATACGACGCTCAAACATCCTACGTTGCAAGCGTCTCCTCGGAGATGATTTATTCGGGAAGGTTTGCATCCTTGGCAATGCTCCTGACCGGAGCTAAAAGACTTCAGCGTTCTGCCACGGTTGGCGTAGCCGTCCAAACGCTTTCGGGACTTTTGGGAATAGTTTTGGCGGTCATATTTGCATTCGTCGGCTCTTTCGGAAGCGTGCTCACCGGCACGTTCGTGGTGGTTTACAATGTAATATGGGCGCTTGTGACCGCAATAATGCAGTACGCCGCAAAAACCTGATACGCACTGACAGCCGGACGCAAATCTTTGTCCGGCTTGTTTTTATCAAAGCGGTTAAAAAGGTGTCGCTTTAATTACAGTTTCATCGGCTGTGCAACAAATCCCGCACATTAGTTGTATTATATATGTGCGGATGTGCACGGGTGCATGCCCGCACAGGACAGATTCAGCACATATACATACTGAAAGGATGATATAAAATGCATAAAACAAACAGAGCTAAACTCATGCTTGCGGCGCTTTTGGCTGTGACATGCTCCTTCACGCTGCTGCTTGCGGGATGCTCGGACAATGCAGACATCGACCCGCAGACGACCGACGGCACAGATGCCGCCCAGACTCAACAGCCGTCAGACACTTCACCGCAGGACGGTACAGACTCACAGAGCGGCACAGACTCACAGGGCAGCGTGCAGGCTCAGGGCCTCACGGCGTTCGATATGATATCTCAAAGGATGACCGAGAGCGGAAAGACATATGAGGCGGCAGAAGAAGTTCCCGCAGAGGATGAATACGGAAAGGTCTCGTCGAGGGCGATTTCACTTGAGGGCGACGACCTCATAGTGATAACGGAGTTTGAAACCGCCTCCGATGCTCAGGACTATTCGGGATACTTCGATGAAACCGGCTCGGTGTTCACCGACGGCAGCAACGTAAAGGTCATAGATTATGTTGCCCCCGTGCACCTGTGGCAGCATGACAACTATATAATAGAGTACTGCTCCGAAACCGGAGAGGATTTGCAGCTGTTAAACGGCATATTCGGCGAGGAATTTGCGGGAGCGGGAAGCGATTACTACTATCCCGCATACGCAACTCAGGTCTTTGCGGCTGTTGACAACGTGGGAATGAGCTATACCTGCGCAAGGGCTGCAAATACTGCGCAGACTTATATGTACGAGCCGGACAGCATTTGCTGCGTCAGCGTGTCCAACGGCGAGACGATTTGGCTGAGCTATTACGCCGATGAGGCAAGGGCAATAGACCACGTCTCGAGGTTTTCACCCGACGGCAAGAGCTATAGCGGCATAGGCGGCAACGAGAACACCACAATGGAGCTTGGAAGGGAATACCCGTTTGAAATATACCGCAGCGGCGGACTTGTCGTGGAGTATGAGACAAAGACGGGGGAACTGTCCGGAGCGCTTGCAACCTTTATGGGCAAAAAGGCGGTTCCGTATGAAGCCGCGGGACCCGTGGAGCTTGAGTATAACGCCGTGGCAGTCAGAACGGACAGCTCCGTAGAGGGCATGAGCTACCCGCAGTATGATATAATCCGTTCGCACAGCGAGCTTGATGCATACACCGGAACGGACGGAGTTTATTATGACCTGGGCGCAAACGCCGCATGGCTTGATGCTGTGGATGCGCATGACGCGGAGTGGTTTAAGAAAAACGACCTGATTCTGATCACTGCAAACACAGTGGGTGAACAGGTTCCCGCCGTGATGTCCGTGACTAAAAACACCGACGGAAGCTATGCAATAGTGCTTGCCGGAGAAATGGCTGAAAGCGATGCCGATGACAGCTCTCAGTGGCACCTGCTCGTCAGCGTCAGCGACGGAAAACTGTACCCTCTTTCAAACGTAGATATAATTATCTGATGGTTTAACTGCTGAAAANNGCCGTGAGCTTGCTTAAAGCTTGCGGCGGGTTTTTTAAAGCTGTGCACTTATTTAAAAGGTATGCATCACACACCGGCTGTGCGAGTGCAGCTTTTTGAAGCGCTTTCACGCGGCGAGTATGCGTCTTACGCATGCTTTGACCCTTGCTTGATGCATGTTTTGCCCTCATTTGTGCCATGCCGGCGAAGATTAAGACCCGTATCGCCCATGCCGCGCGGTTGCGGTCATGGCATCACCGCCAATGCGCCGTTGTCACGGTAAAGAGCCTTGCATTTCTAAGCGGGATGGAGTATACTTTAAGCAGTCAGTTAGCCGCTGCTAACTGCCATTCAATCATATTATAAGGAGATGTATATGAACCCGGTGCGCATCATTTTAGACGGGCTTGCCATGGCGGCGTATTTTAACCTTTTCGCCGCAGCGGCAGCGCTTTATAACCCTCGGCTGATGTTTCCGTGCGATTATCAAATCGTCAAAAGAGCCGCCGACAAAGGCGGAAAACCGTTCTTATCGGCTTTGGATTTGCTTTGGAGAGCTGCTGCCGCTCCTGATTTACGGTGCGACAAGCGCCGCGGAGGGCGGCATGACAGGATTTTGGCAGCTTGCTTTAGCCGGATATATTCAATGGATGATGGTCAATTTTTGCGACCTGATCTTTTTGGATTTATGGCTGATTCAGAAAAAAGCAAAGAGCCGATTTGTCATTCCGGGCACAGAAGGTCACCCCGGATATGAGTTAAATGCGTGGATGAAAAGCTATGCATTGCCGGAGCATCTGCTGCAATGGCCGTTTTTGATCTGTCCCGTTTTAGCGGCGGCTCAGGCGGGCTTGGGACTGCTGATGCAAATGTTTATATAAGGAGGACAAAATACAATGAAACAGGATATTTCAAAAATTCGTCTCGGCACTCACGGTGAAAATTACGGAAGCTGGATGTCAAATCCCGTGTTCTACATGATCGGCGGGCTGATAGCCTTGTCGGCGGTTTTGGCGGCGCTGTCTTTTTTGGCGCTGCATGTTGTGTGGTTGGGCGTTGTCTTTAGCATTTTGGCGGTTGTATTTATTGCGCTGATATGCTGGTGTGCATGGATACGCAAACAGTACGCATTCGGCGGAGGCGGGATGATGGA
>DDJI01000040.1:0-152 GCA_002338885.1 Ruminococcus sp. UBA1828
TAACAAAAGCCGTGTTTTCCGAGATAAAGCGCCTTAAAGAGCAGGCAAATACCGTGATAATTTTAGATGCGCCGACACTGTTTGAAAGCGGGCTTGACGATATATGCGCAGCTGTCGTGAGCGTTATTGCGCCGATGGAGTTAAAAATTAAA
>DDJI01000040.1:190-3651 GCA_002338885.1 Ruminococcus sp. UBA1828
ATACTTTAAATCCCGCTCCGATTACGTCATTGAAAACGACTCTGACCTTGACAGCCTAAAAGAAAAGACGCTTGATATAATAGCCAAACTTGCAAAACGATTTGAACAGCAGCGATTGTGACCGCTTAAAAAGGAGAAAAAATGATTAAAAGAATAGGCGCCATGCTGCTTCTTATAGCATTTGTCGCAGCTTTGATATTCTTTTTGTTCGTTTACATGCCGTATTGGTTTAAAAACGAATCTTACAGAACAGATTATTCCGAGCATGTGGAAAAATACTCTTCGGAGTACGGCATTGATAAAGACTTTGTCTACTCCGTGATCAGAACAGAATCAAATTTTGACCCGAACGCCGTTTCGGACGCCGGAGCTATCGGCTTGATGCAAATGATAGAGGACTCGTTTGACTGGGTTTCTTCAAAGCTCGGCGAGAGCACGCTTGAGTTTGACGACCTGTTTGAGCCGGAAAACAGCATAAAATACGGCTGCTATATGCTCGGATACCTTTACGACAAATACGGCAGCTATGAGCTTGCGGCGGCGGCGTATCACTCCGGAATGGGGGAGGTTGACGGGTGGCTCAGCTCAGGCATAGTGAGCATAGATAACCCCAACGTAGATAATTTTTCAGGCAGCAACACGCGGCATTACGTAAACAAAGTGATGCGTGCGTTTGACAAATATAAAGCATTAGATGAAAGGAAATGATATTTTTATGTCAGAGGAAAAATCTTTGGCAAAGCTTCTTCAGGAAAAGCTCTTTTCCGAGAAGAAGAACGGAATGTTAAAGCTGAGCGATGACGAGACCGCAAAGGTCGATGAGTTCTGCGAGGACTACAAGCATTATCTTGACAACGCCAAGACTGAAAGGGAAGCTGTCAACGCTGCAATAGAAATCGCAAAGGCAAACGGCTTTAAAGAGTATGTTCGCAGCGCAAAATATACCGCAGGTGAAAAGGTGTACTACAACAACAGAGGCAAGAGCGTTATACTTTGCGTGTTCGGCACAGAGCCGCTTGAAAACGGTGTGAAGATTTCTGCCGCTCACATTGATTCGCCCAGACTTGACTTAAAGGCCAATCCGGTATACGAGTCAAACGACCTTTGCCTCTTGAAGACCCACTATTACGGCGGAATCAAGAAGTATCAGTGGGCTACAATACCCTTAGCTCTTCACGGCGTTATCTTCAAGGCCGACGGAACAAAAGTAGAGGTCTGCATAGGCGAAAAGGACGACGATCCGGTGTTCATGGTTACGGATTTGCTCCCGCACCTTGCTCAGGAGCAGTCTAAGAGAACTCTTTCGGAGGGCATAAAGGGCGAGGAGTTAAACGTTCTCATAGGTTCACGTCCGTTCAAGGACGACGATGTCTCCGAGAAGGTCAAGCTCAATATTTTGTCCCTTCTTTTCGACAAGTACGGCATTGTAGAAGACGATTTTGTCTCTGCGGAGCTTGAAGTTGTCCCTGCGTTCAAGGCTAAGGATGTAGGACTCGACCGCGGACTCGTAGGAGGATACGGTCAGGATGACAGAGTGTGTGCATACACCGCTTTAAGGGCAATATTAGACTGTAACAACCCCAAGAGCACATGCATAACCGTTCTCACCGATAAAGAAGAGATAGGCAGCGTGGGCAATACGGGTCTTGAGAGCGCATATCTAAAGCACTTTATCTTCTTCCTTGCAGAGCAGTTCGGCACAACATGCCCTGCCGTGCTTTCAAACTCAACCTGCCTTTCCGCAGATGTAAGCGTTGCGTTTGACCCCACGTTCCCCGATGTATGCGAGCCTAAAAATTCATCCTACTGCAATTACGGCGTGACCGTTTGCAAGTATACGGGCGCAAGAGGCAAGTCCGGATGCAACGACGCTCATGCAGAGTTCATGTCATATGTCAGAAACATCTTCAATGCAAATAACGTCATCTGGCAGACAGGCGAGCTTGGAAGAGTTGACCTCGGCGGAGGCGGAACGGTTGCGGCATACATAGCCAACCTCGGAATTGACGTTGTAGACGTCGGCGTTCCGGTTCTTTGCATGCATTCTCCCTATGAGATAACCGCTAAGCTTGACATATACATGGCCTATAAGGGCTTCAGCGTGTTCTTCAACAACTGATATAAAAGCATACTTTTTGCCCGTCGGTTCGATTGAGCCGGCGGGCAATTTTTATCCTTGACAGGAGTCTTATTCGACATATTATATGACAAGCAGGGGTCTACAATGGCATCAGGTGATTTAAATGAGCATTTACCTTGACACCCTTGTGGTAGTAAACGTCTACATAAGCTGGCTTACACTCAGCCTTACATCCCGTGTGGCACACATTGCATGCAGCCCGAAAAGAAAAGCTTTGGCGGCATTGCTCGGCGGATTTTCCTCCCTGACTATAGTCATACCATGTAAAAACGCCGCACTTACCGCGCTTACGCTGTTGCTGAAAGTCATATTTCTTATGGCTGTCTCTGCGTCAGCGTTTTATAAACGAGGGATGAGCATAAAGCGAATTGTCACAGCAACCGCTGCGTTTTTTGTGACAAATCTTTTGTTCGGAGGCGGCGTTTACCTTTTACGGGCCGCTTTAAAGACAGATATCATATACATAAACGGTTTTAACTTTTACTTTGACATATCTTTAGCGCAGCTTATATTCATGACCTGCGCGGTTTATCTTGTGATAAGTATAATTTCATTTTTTGTGTCTAACAAGCTTGATCGGGCACATTCCTACCGCGTCACTGTCACAGTGGGCGAAAACAGCTATTGCATGGNNTTTTTTCAGCGGTAAGAACGTTGTCATTTGTACCGGATTTAACTACAACGCAAGCCCTTGCGAAAAAAGAATAACAGCCGTGCCGTACAGCACAGTAAACGGAGAAGGAGTGCTGTATGCATTCAGTCCGGACAGTTTGTACATAGAGGATGAAAAAGGACTTAAAAAGCAGGTAAACGCACTCGTCGCCTTTACGGAAGGCGGGTCAAAAAGAGCTGTGTTTAACCCTAAGGTGCTTGCCTAAACATGATGATGAGGTGATATCGTGAACAAAACGCTTGTGAGGATAAAATCATTCTTTGAGAGGATACGAAGATTTATAAGACTTCATTCTTCGCTTGACTACATAAACGGATCTGACTCACTTCCGCCGCCGCTTAAACCGGATGAGGAGCAGCGGGTGTTTGAAATGCTTGAGTTTGACCCGAAGCGCGCAAAAGAAAAGCTGATTACGCATAATTTGAGGCTTGTAGTGTACATATCAAAGAAATTTGAATCCACCGGAATAGGCATAGAGGATCTCGTTTCAATAGGCACAATAGGTCTTATTAAGGCCGTAAACACCTTCAATCCGAACAAAAACATAAAGCTTGCGACATATGCATCCCGCTGCATTGAAAACGAAATACTCATGTATTTGAGAAAAACGGCTCAGCAAAGAAACGAAATATCTATAGAACATCCGCA
>DDJI01000086.1 GCA_002338885.1 Ruminococcus sp. UBA1828
AATGACCTACACGTTTTCGAGTCGTTCTCGTTACGACCACTTCGATACGTCTCCATATTCTTATTAACTTTCTCAATGCCCTTGTGCAATCCCTTTATGCCATTATGCAATCCCTTCGCGCCCGCTCACGCGGCTAATTCTTACACACAACTTACGCAGGCATTTAACTATGATAGTTTATCACATTTCAATTATTTTTGCAACCCCTTTATGCATCTTTATTCATCTTTCTTCCGATTTTCGCATCACCCCCGAATATCGCGCGCATAACTGCTATCTTTTGCGCTTTGTACATTGCGAATTGAGAACACAAAAGCTCTCGGTTTAACCCGAGAGCTTTTTGCATCTCATCGCATCATGAACGCTCATTTATCCGTCCGATACAATTCGGTCGGCGTTTAGCTTGCGTCCTGCCGGCAGCATCAGTCAGAATCCTTACGTATCCCGAAAACGAATCTGAGTATACTGCGAAGCACCTTGCCCGGCTTGACTACTACCACTTTCATATGCTTACCTCCAATTATGTATGACAGCCTATAACCGCCATCTGCTATGATTTAATCCGAGCGCCGTCTGCGGTTCGGTTAATATCATAATATTCTTGAAAGTAAAATTTGCTAACAACCCAGTCCCTCATTTATCGGCGGGCATGCATACTCGGCCGGCGGGCATGCATACTCAGGTCCTGGGCTTTATCTCCCACGGCTTAATTGCCTTTGCCTCTTCATACATCTTGCAGTAGCTGTCATGTCGGCTTTTGCCCACCTTGCCGTCCTTAACCGCCTCTATAACGGCACAGCCCTGCTCTTTTGTATGAGAGCAGTCCTGAAACCTGCACTTGCCCAAATAAGGTGCAAAATCGGGGAAGCAGTCTGCAAGCTCATCCTTCATTATCATATCGTATCTCGACGTTTCAAAGGTTGAAAATCCGGGTGTATCTGCTATGTATCCGCCGCAGTCGAGTTTATATATATCAACGCGGCGGGTTGTATGCTTTCCCCTGCCGAGCTTGCGGCTTATTTCGTTGGTCTGAAGGTTTAAGCCGGGGCAGATGTTATTTAAAAGAGACGATTTTCCCGCGCCGGAGTTGCCCGTGAATGCCGAAAACTTATCCTTTAGAATGGCTTTCAAGGCGTCTACGCCCTCGTTGTCGGCTGTCCTGGTATTGTCTACGCACAGCACGGGGTAGACTCCCCGATAAATATCCGCATACTCGTCCGCAGGGCATTTATCCGTCTTTGTAAAGACGATAACAGACGCTATCCCCTTATGCTCCGCGACCGCTAAAAACTTATCCAAAAGGAGTATATTAGGGCTTGGCTCGCATGTCGAGATGACAAAAACTATCTGGTCAAGGTTTGCAAGCGGCGGGCGTGTTATCTCGTTTTTTCTCTTGAGGACTTCGGTTATAACGGCCGNNACGTTGTCACCGCAATAAGGCGTGATGTCCTTAGCCCTGAACACGCCGCGCGGCTTGCATATATATTCTTTTTTTGATGCGCTGCCCGAGCTGTCATCTTCTCTTAAAGCGACCTTATAGCTGTCGCCGAGCGCGCTGATGATTACGCCTTTTCTTATCATGCGCTGCCGTCAGAATCCCAAACTGATATCAACCAGTGTGAATGCAATGTTTGAATAGTTGCTGCAATAGTATGTTCCTGTATCAAAGTCTATCTCATACTGTGCAAGCTCCGTCCTCATACCCGTTCTCGGGCTTCTGATACTTGCCGACACGGTCATCTGTCCGCTTCCCAAAACGGGTATCTGGATTGACGATCCCGCATAGTCGGCGGCGTTAATAAACAGCTGATCGCTGACTTCGGCGTTGTTTGCGGTGTTATAAAGCGTGATGTAATACGTGCTGGTCACGTTTGAAGGTATATCGACGCTTATGATAACCTGATCGGTTGTTCCGGGTATTCCGGGAATATCTATGTCACCATCGCCGATATCCTCTCCCGGAAGGACTATGTCTCCGCCCGGATCGGCTGTTATGCCTGTTCCATCCGAAACGTAAATCGTGATCACGGTTTCCCTTGTTACCGTTTCGCCGGCAACGATATTCTGAGATATTACAGTGTCCTTAGCTTCGCTCGACTCGACGTATTGAATCTTGGCTTCAAGGAACGCTGCGGAAAGTTTTTCTTCAGCCACCGCAACGGTATCGCCTACAACGCTCGGCACGGTGGTATCCTCTGTAGAGGGACCTATGCTGACGTAAACCTTTACGGTTGAGCCTTCTTCGACGGTGGAGTATGCCACGGGATCGGTCTTTACAACATATCCCGCAGTCACATCGTCGCTTTCCGTTTCAACTCTCAAAACGGAAAGGTTTTCGCGTAAGAGAGCCGCCTCGGCGGAGTTAAAGTGGTAGTTCACCACATCGGGAACGGTGACCATTCTGGTTCCCTTGCTGACTACAACCCTTATCGCGTCTCCGACCTTTACAATTCTGCCCTCGGCTTTTTCCTGCTCTACGATTATTCCAGAGGCGTACTCGTCGTTATACTCTTCCGATGCGACGAGCTGTATCTGAGGATACTCTGCTCTTGCGTCGTAGTAGTTCATGCCGACGAGCTGAGGCATTGTATAGTCGTTTGAAGATGACGGAGTGGTGTGGAAGGTGCCCAAAATGACCTTTGAAACGAAGAGTGTTGCCACTATCATGACCGTGACTGTCATTGCGCAAAGCACAGGCAGAACATAGTTATGTCTTGGCTCGTCGTCATCATCGTCATCGCTGTCGTCGTAATATTCCATGTTGTTATTTACATCATTTACATCTGCTGGCTGTTCCATAGCCTTTTCCTTGCGCTTTTTATCCCGCTCTTTTTTGATGTTTGCGCCTATTTTGCTGAGCTTTTCGGCAAACAAAGACATGCCGCCCTTGCTTGACGCCGAGGTCTTTCTTTTAGGCTCGTCAAAGTATCCGAAATCTATGCTCTGATCGTTTTTGAACGCCTCTATATCGACTATCATTCCCGACGCGGACTGATACCTCTTGTTCGGGTCTTTTTCCATTGCCCTCATAACTATCTCTTCTATGCCCTTATACAGCGACGAGACATAGACAGACGGTCTTACGGGTGTTTCGTTCATATGCTTCAAGGCTACCGCAACGGGCGTGTCGCCGTCAAACGGCTTTCTGCCGGTGAGCATTTCATACATCATGACTCCGACCGAGTATATGTCGCTGCGCTCGTCGGTTTTATCTCCCCTTGCCTGCTCGGGAGAAACGTAGTGAACGGAGCCCATGGTCTTTTCGTTGTTGTTGGGCACATTTTGGCGGGAAAACCTCGCTATGCCGAAGTCCATCACCTTTATTGTTCCGTCCGAGAGGAGCATCACATTTTGCGGCTTTATATCACGGTGAACGATTCCGCGGTCATGCGCAAGCTGCAAAGCTCTTAAAATCTGTATGGTATAGTGAACGCACTCGCGCCACGACACAAGGCCGTTCTTCTCTATATAGTCCTTCAATGTTATTCCGTCGATATACTCCATGACTATATATTGAAGCCCGCTTTCGTAACCGACGTCGAATATCTTGACTATGTTCGGGTGAGACAAGACTGCTATTGCCTTGCTCTCATTTCTGAAGCATCTGACAAACTCCTCGTTTGAAGAAAACTCCGGCTTGAGCACCTTGACCGCTACGGTGCGGTTTTCCATGATGTCTCTTCCCTTATATACGTTGGACATTCCGCCCTCGCCGATTTTTTCTGTTATTTCGTATCGTCCGTCAAGCTTTAGACCAATCAAATTGTCCATTCATTTCACCTTGCCTTTTTTAGCTTAAACTGCAATGAGAACAGCAGTGATGTTGTCTTTGCCGCCGCGGGAGTTTGCCGCATCTATCAGTGCGGCNNGGCAGCCGCCTGCTCTATCGGCTGCTTATAGGTTGTGTTGTATATCAGCTCGTCGCTCAGGTAGTTGGTAAGTCCGTCCGTGCAGACAAGCAGGTAATCTCCGCTCTTAACGTCTATTTCAAAATAATCCGGTTCCACCTCAGGCTCTACGCCCACGGCTCTGGTTATTACGTTTTTCATCTTATGATACTGCATCTGATCCTCTTCGATCAAGCCCTTTGAATGAAGATACTCCACCATTGTATGGTCAAACGTTATCTGGTTTATGCCGGAGTCGTTTATTAAGTACGCTCTTGAGTCGCCTACGCTCGCTATGCAGCACACATTGTTATGTACAAGCGCCGTCACGCAGGTAGTTCCCATGCCTTCGCACTGCTTGTCCTCCACGCTTTTGTTATACACTATGGTGTTTGCCGCCGTCACTGACGATATGAGCATGGTCTTTATGCTCTTTGCCTCCATATCCGCACGGTAGGTGAGCTGCACCCGCTCATATATTGCGTTAGCGGCGATGTCGCTTGCGATGCCTCCTGCCGCCGCTCCGCCCATTCCGTCGCACACAACTGCAAAAGCCGTGTCGTCGTCGAGCATTTTGATGCGGAATTTGTCCTGATTTTCATCCCTTTGCTTTCCTATATCAGTCTTGCCGACCAAGAACAAAAAATCACCCCCGATTAAGATCTGACAAAGCCGTAGTTCGGCCGTCCGTTTGCGTATAAGTATGATTTCATCTTATATTTCATATTCCCGTCTGAGCTGTCCGCACGCCGCGTCTATATCCGAGCCAAGCGTTCTTCTGACGGTTGCGTTTACTCCAAGCTCGTTTAAAAACCCGCAAAATCTGTGCGCCGCCGCTCTGTCCGACGTAAAGCTGCGTTCTTTTATCTTGTTTACCGGTATCACGTTTACGTGAGACGGCATTCCCTTTACAACCGGAAGGCNNCCCTTTACAAGCGACGCTATAGCCTTAGCATCCTCCTTTGAATCGTTTTCCCCGTCTATCAGGGCGTACTCAAAGGATATACGCCTTCCGGTTGCATCAAAGTAATCATAGCACGCCTTCATAAGCGAGGCTATATTATATTTGCGGTTTACGGGCATAAGCTCGCTGCGCTTTTCATCGTTTGCCGCATGAAGTGATATGGACAACGTAAGTCCCAAATCAAGCTTGGAAAGCTCATAAATTTTATCCACCAGTCCGCATGTAGAAAGGGAGACATGCCGCAAGCTCATGTTTGTGCCGTTTTTGTCCGAAAGTATATTTAAGAATTTAATCACGTTGTCGAAATTGTCGAGCGGCTCCCCTATTCCCATCAGGACTATGCTTGAGACCTTTACTCCGGTTATTCTTTCCGCCTCGTAAAGCTGCAAAAGTATCTCGGATGCCAAAAGGCTTCTTTTAAATCCCGCTATCGTGGATGCGCAGAACTTACAGCCCATTTTGCATCCGACCTGCGACGACACGCAAAGCGAGTAGCCGTGTTCATAGTTCATAAGCACCGTTTCTATGTGGTTTTGATCCTCAAGCTCAAACAAAAACTTTTTAGTGTCGTCTGTTTCAGAGGACAAAACCTTTACGGCTTTAATCGAGGCTATGTGATAATTCCGAGCAAGCGTTTGCCTAAGAGCCATCGAGAGATTTGTCATTTTATCAAAGCTCTGCACTCTTTTTCGGTGCAGCCATTCAAATATCTGCGTTGCGCGAAATTTCTTTTCGCCCATTTGCGTAAGCTCGTTTTCAAGCTCCGAAAGCGGCATTGAAAGTATATCCTTAATGACAAATCACCTTTTTTCTATCTGCGTTTAAATTTTGCTATGAAGAACCCGTCCCCTCCGAACATCGAGGGAGTCATTGTGACCTTATAATCGGAAAATCCGTTCAGCTCAAGCGGCTCAAACTCCGCATGCTCCTCAAGAAATCTTCCGGCAACAAGGTCGTTTTCCTCTCTCCTTATGGTGCATGTCGAGTACACAAGCGTTCCGCCCGACTTTACATACTGCGACGAGCACCGAAGTATATCATACTGCACCGCAGGAAGTCCCGCGATTGCGTCACGGTCGCAGTATTTTATTTCAGGTTTACGGCGTATAACGCCGAGTCCCGAGCATGGAACGTCGCACAAAACCGCATCTGCGGCAGGTATATCCGGATTATACGCCTTTGCGTTGTTTACCATGGCCAAGACCGAGCCAAGACCGAGTCTTTTTGCGCCGGATGAAATCAGTCTCACTCTGTTTTCGTGCAAATCAAAGGCAAAAACCTTGCCGCGATCATTCATCATCTGCGCTATTGTAAACGCCTTTCCGCCGGGAGCGGAGCACATATCGAGCACGGTATCAGACTCTTTGGCTCCGAGCTGCGCGGCGCATATCTGGCATGACACATCCTGAACATGGAACATCCCGCGCTTATAAGCCTCAAGCTCTTCTACGGCGCCGCATCCGAAAAGCTCGGCGCAGCTATCCGGCGCATCAAACATCCTGAGCTTTGCGCCCTGAGCTTGCAGGGATGACATTATCTCATCAATTCCGAACCTTAGAGTGTTCAGGCGCACCGTCACGGGCGGTCTGCCCACGGAGGAGCGCAGCATATCCATCATCACGTCTTCGGAATAGTCCTTTTGCCACATCCGAATGATCCACTCGGGGCAGGAATAAGCAGCGGACAGGTTTTGTATCCTGTCCTTATACTCGGGCAGCTTTTTGCCGTCCCGAATAAAAGCCCTCAAAAGAGCGTTTACGAACCCGCTCACCGATGGGTTTTTATTTGACTTTGTCAAAAGCACGCTTTCGTTTACGGCGGCGCTGTCCGGCACGCTGTCCATATACAAAAGCTGATATATGCCCATTCTCAAAACGCCTCTTACCGCGTCGGACATTTTATCCGCCGGCCTTGAAGAGTACTTTTTTATCACTGCATCAAGGGTGATTTTTCTCTCGATGACGCCGTAATAAAGGGCTGTTATAAACCTGCGGTCGACATCCTTGAGCGCGGTATACTTTGAAAGCGTTTTATCAAGGGCAATATTTGAGTAGCTTGAATTTTTCTCTGTTGAAACAAGCAGTTTAAGGCAAATTTCTCTCGGCGTCTGCATCAGTCTCTGCGTCGGGTGCCTGAACCGACAATCAAAAGCAATCTGAGTATGGTTGCAAGTGTGGACACCAAAGCCGCCACATATGTCATTGCTGCGGCGGAAAGCACCTTCTTAGACATTTTAAGCTCGTCATCTTCCAGAATATAATGGGATGCAAGCGTCTTGAGGGCGCGGTTGCTTGCGTTGAACTCGACGGGGAGCGTCACAGCCTGAAACACCGCCATGAGTGAATAAAGAAGCACGCCTATCATGGCAATACTGTAGTTTCCGAACAGAAGTCCGATCGCTAAGATGATAAAGCCGAATGTCGAGCCGAAGTTTGTCACCGGCACCAAAGCGGAGCGGATTTTTATGGGTGTATACCCCTCGGCATGCTGCACGGCGTGTCCGCACTCATGCGCCGCAACGCCTATGGCGGCTACCGACTGCGAGTTGTAAACCGTTTCGGAAAGGGAAACCGTCTTTGTCTTTGGGTTAAAATTGTCTGTGAGGTTTCCCGCTATCTTNNCGTACAAGCCGTTGTCGTCAAGTATCTTTCTTGCGACTTCCGCTGCGGTAAATCCACGGGCGTTTTTCACCTGCGAATACTTTTTATATGTCGAGCTGACCTTGAACTGAGCATACAGTCCAAACAGCAAAGCGGGTATCAGCAGTATAATTGTATAATCAAAAAAGTAATAAAATGGCAAAATCTCAACCTGCTTTCATACATAATATTTCGTTAGTTTACTTGTCATCATAATATTGCGGCAGATGCGCTCAGCAAAGTACGGTTCCCTTTGCAAGCTTGTGACCTCTCAGGTAGTCGGCAGCCGGCATTTTCTTAGAGCCTTCCGCCTGAACCTGGGTAAATCTTATTGCGCCGTCGCCGCACGCCACGGTAAAATCTGCGGGGTTTATGACCTCTCCGGGCTTGCCCTTACAGCCGTGTTCAGACACAACTTCGCTGCGGTAAACCTTCAGCTTTTTGCCGTCTGCCATGCATGAAGCGCAGGGCCAATCGGAAAGTCCGCGTATTTTATTGTGAACGCTCATCGCATCCATGGTAAAATCTATCGGGCACATGTCTTTAGAGAGCATGGGGGCTGTGGTGGCTTTGCCGTCATCCTGCTTAATCGGCGTCAGCTCGCCCGCCTGAAGCTTTTCAAGGGTTTTTATCAAAAGCTTTGCTCCGACAAATGAAAGTCTTTCATACAGCTCGGAGGATGTTTCGTTTTTTCCGACCTCGACCTCCTCGGACAAAAGCATGTCTCCGGTGTCAAGTCCCTGTGCCATAAGCATTGTTGTCACGCCGCCTACTCTGTCTCCGTTTAAAACCGTCCACTGAATGGGCGCCGCTCCCCTGTATTTCGGCAAAAGAGAGCCGTGAACGTTTATGCAGCCGAATTTAGGCACGCCGAGCACCTGCGGCGGAAGTATTTTTCCGTATGCGACCACGACTATAAAGTCGGGAGCTATGCTTTCAAGGACGGGCAAATATGTGTCCAGCTCTTTTTTTAAAGACACCGGCTGATACACCGGCAAGCCCGCTTGCAAGGCATATTCCTTTACAGGAGAAGGCGTCAATACCTTTCCCCTGCCCTTGGGTTTATCGGTTTGGGTAAACACCGCCGAAACATCATATCCCGCCTCGCAAAGCGCTTTGAGGGACGGTATTGCGAAATCCGGCGTTCCCATGAACACTACTTTCATGCTTACTCCTCCTCTTCCTCCTCGATGGGCGCCTCTATTTTAGAGGGGAGGGTTATTCCGTCGAGATGGTTCAGCTCGTGGCAGACGCATCTTGCGAACAGGTCGCTGACTTCTCTTTCATACCAGTTGCCGAATCTGTCCTGCGCCTTAAACCTTACAGTCTTAGGGCGTGTCACGTAGCCGTATATATCGGGGTATGAAAGGCAGCCCTCGGGGCCATACTGTGTTTCGGAAGATTCATACGTTATCGTGGGGTTTACAAGTTCAATATATTCCTCTCCGACGTCTATTACGACAGCACGTCTTATTATGCCCACCTGCGGCGCTGCAAGTCCCAGTCCGTCCGCTTTGTACATGGTTTCCTTCATGTCGTCCAGAAGCTGACCGAGCTTTGCATCAAATTTTTCTACAGGCTTGCATGTTTTTAAAAGTATAGGATCACCGTCGGTGACAATCTTCCTCAGTGCCATACTATTGATACTTCCTTTCGTACTTTAAGTTTCTCCGTTTATATCTACATATACTCTTGTATTAGAAAACGTCTTATTTTTATAGGTATCGGCAAGCAGCTCAGATATAAAAGACCTGAACTCCGACGACATTCTGCACTTGATTGTGAGCGCATATTTATAGCGGTTGTTTATTCTGCCGTAGCCCGACTTTGCAGGCCCCAGAACACGCAGCGGAAATTTTGCGTCTATATCTGCGATTTTTTGGCGCATCATTGAGACAAATTCATGCGCTGCCCTTACGGCGTCGCTCTCGATTGCCGAGCAGAAATACACTGTGCATATATCGCAAAACGGAGGATATATCAGCTCTCTTCTCAGGGCTATCTCCTGCTCGAAAAATCCCTTGTAATCCTGCTTTGCGGCAAGCGCGATGACATGATGATCCGGCACGAAAGTTTGTATATATGCGACGGCCTCGCTGTCGCCTCGTCCGCCCCTTCCGGCAACCTGAGTAAGCAGCGAAAACGTTCTTTCATAGCTTCTGAAATCGCCGGCAAAGAGTGAGCTGTCGAGCGAAATCACTCCTACAGTCGTTACGTTAGGAAAGTCAAGCCCTTTTGCAATCATCTGCGTGCCGACCATTATGTCGTATGCGCCGTTTGCAAACTCGGAAAAGCTTTCCTCGTATGCATACCTTGAATAGGTTGTGTCGGCGTCCATGCGCAATACTCTTGCAGACGGGAACAGGCTTGAAAGCTCCTCCTCGAGCTTTTGCGTTCCGATTCCGGAAAGCCTGACTCTGTCGCCGTGGCATGTCGGGCATCTGCCGTCAAAGCTTATAAAGTATCCGCAGTAGTGGCACATAAGCTTGCCGTTTGATTTGTGGTATGTAAGCGGGACAAGGCAGTTTGGGCATTTTATAGGCGAGTGGCAGCTTAGGCATGTGGCGTTGGTATTATAGCCGCGCCTGTTCAGGAGCAGTATTGTCTGCTTATTTTTTTTAAGCTCCGAGCGTATTCTTCTCACCATGTCGAGGCATAGCATGCCGTCGTTGCCGTTTTCCGCTTCGGTTATCATGTCTGCAACCACTACTTGCGGCAGCTTTGTGTCGCCGTAGCGTTTTTTCAGCTCAAAAAGGCTGTATCTGCCCTTTTTCGCATAGTAATATGTCTCCAAAGAGGGCGTTGCGGACGCCATAAGCAAAACGCAGTTATGGGTAGCGCATCTTTTTATTGCAACGTCTCTTGCGTGGTATCTTGGCGAGGAATCGGATTTATAGCTTGACTCCCCTTCTTCGTCCATTATTATAATTCCTATGTCCGAAAGCGGCGCAAAAATTGCGCTGCGGGTGCCTATGACGATTTTAGCGTCGCCACGTTTTATGCGTTTGAACTCGTCAAGCCGCTGCCCTACTGAAAGACCGGAATGTATCACTGCGACGGCGTCTCCGAAAACAGAGCAAAATCTGTTTACGGTCTGCGGCGTGAGTGATATCTCCGGAACAAGCATTATTGCGGTTTTTCCTTTGTCCAAAACATGCTTTATCAGCGACATGAATACCGCCGTTTTCCCGCTTCCGGTGACGCCGTGGAGCAAAGCTCCGGCGGGCTTTGCGGCATCGACGAGCTTGGCTATTCCCTCATATGCGGCGCTTTGCTCATCTGACAGCACGACATCCCACGCATGGGTGTTTGCACCGCGCTCGGGAACTCTGAGCGCCTCGTACCTGTACTCAATGAGCAGTCCCTTTTTTATCATGTTTGTTATGATAGTCTGAGTGACGCTTAAATAGTAGCAGGTTTCCTTTACGGACGCTGACTCGTTTTCGCTCAAAAAATCGGCTACAAGTCTTTGCTTTGGCGTAAGGCCGGCACACTTTTCCTCAAAGTCCGGAGCTAAGCGTATCATTCTGACAGTTTCGTCTGAAACCCTGCGCTTAAACTCGTCGCTCTGCTCAAGAACGCCCTTCTCTACAAGGCTTTTTATGACGTTTGCCTTTGATTTTCCGGCAGAGCTGTCTCCTAAGCAGGAGTCAAGTATAGAGTCGAACTCTTTTCTGCTCAGGCAGCCTTTAAGCATCTGATAAAGCGCGTTTTCCTCTTCGTCAAGCTCTACATCGGGCATGTGATTGGCAAGCGCGTACACGCTCTTATGGACAACCGAATAGCCCGCGGGAACTATCGTTCTGTACGCCTCAAAGTAGGTGCAAAACGTATGCTCCTTCAGCCATGAAACCATGTCCACAAGCTCGTCGTTTAAGAGCGGTTCGCGGTCTATAAGGCTTATTATCGGCTTTATGCGCTCATCCGGCTGATCCTTGTCATAAACCCTTGTCACAAGACCTATTCTTTTTGTATTGGAGCGTCCGAACGGCACGAGCACTCTCATTCCCGCTTTCAGCACTCCGTAAAGCAAATCCGGATATTTGTAGGTGTATTCCATGTCGTAGCCGTACACGGCATCCGCCAGAACAACCTTCGCAGCATGCACAGCCGCCATAGCCTCAAGCTCCCCTTTTTATAATCTCGTTCTTCTGAGCTGAGGGTCCTCTATGAGCTTGTACTCGCCGTTTGCAAACTGCTCTACAGCCGTGGCAACCGGCTTTTTATCTATTATCTCCTTCTTCTCGTACGCCTCATCGATTATCTCTCTTGCACGCTTTGCAACAGCTATAACCAAAGAGTAAACGCTCTCGCCGTTTTTAAGTATCTGAGTGCTTGATGGTCTTAACATTTTTCCAATACTCCTTTTATCAAATCTTTGTTTTGATTTACAAGATATTTTGCCGATTTCATTATAAGCTCGAGGTCGTCAACGGCGGCGTCGAGGTCGTCGTTTACAAACACGTAGTCGTACTCTTTTGCCATGCCTATTTCTCTTTCCGCCTGCTCGACGCGCTTTTGTATTACGCTCTGAGAATCCGTTCCCCGCTTTATGAGCCTGTGCTTAAGAGTTTCCACCGAGGGCGGGAGCATGAATATCAGCACAGCCTCCGGACACGCAGCTTTCACTTTCATTGCGCCGGCGGTCTCTATCTCAAGTATGACGTCTTTGCCCATACAAAGCTTTTCTTCTATCTTCTTTTTCGGCGTGCCGTAATAGTTTCCGCAGAACTCTGCGTATTCAAGCATGCCGCCGCTCCTGATAAGCTCCTCAAATTTTTCGGTCGTCACAAAAAAGTAGTTTACCCCGTCCGCTTCGCCCTCTCTCGGAGCGCGTGTGGTGGCGGAAATCGAGTAATATATGTCGCTGTTTCGCTTGAACAGCTCCGCTAACACCGTGCCTTTGCCGCATCCGGAAGGTGCGGAAAGCACGTAAAGAACGCCTTTATTCATCCTGTTTGTCATCTTCCTCATCGCTTTCTTTGTCAAGCCCCAAGATAAATTCCGGAGTTCTTGACGACAATATTATGTGGTCGCTCACGGTAACTATGACCGCCTTTGTCTTTTTGCCGTATGTGCAGTCTATGAGCGATCCCTTGTCCCTTGCCTCCTGTATTATCCTCTTTATCGGCGAGGAATCAGGCGAGGCAACAGCTACTACCTTGTCCGACGACACGTAGCACGAGTAGCCGATATTTATCATATGCATCCGCTGCTTATGTTCCATCCTGTTTCCTCTCTTCAAAAATGATCAGGCTTTTTGAGCGCGCTCAGGCTTAACAAGCGCACTCGAGCCTTGTCACTCGATGTTTTGTATCTGCTCTCTTATCTTTTCAACCGTGCTCTTTAGGTCTACAACCATCTTTGTTATGGTGAGGTCTGAGCACTTTGAGCCGGTGGTGTTTATCTCACGGTTCATCTCCTGAACCAAAAAGTCAAGCTTCTTTCCTATGGGTTCATCCAGCTCCAAAAGCTCTCTAAAGGACGCCGTATGGCTCTTCAGGCGCACGGTCTCTTCATCAATGGCGGTCTTGTCCGCAAAAAGAGCAGCCTCGGTGAGGATGCGGCTTTCGTCAAGATTGCGGTCGGCCAGCAATTCCTGCAGGCGGGCATACAGGCGTTCGGTGTAGGCCTGTACCCGGCCGGCGCTTCCCTGTTCGATCTGGCCCACCAGGTCTTCCACCACCTGCAGGCGGTTTTCCACATCTTCCT
>DDJI01000118.1:0-5298 GCA_002338885.1 Ruminococcus sp. UBA1828
TTGCGAGGATGATATGGCTGTCACTTGCCGATTTGATTTAAGGCAAGTACTCCATAAACGACCTGTTGGGACCGGTTGGAATAGTCGGAGCTATAGGTCAGGTTGTAGGCACAACCGAGCAGGGCGTTGCGGTTTCTGAAATGCTGTCTAACCTGTGCTATTTCGTTGCCTTTATAACAATTAACGTAGGAATATTCAATCTCTTGCCAATACCTGCGCTTGACGGTTCAAGAGCGGTGTTCCTCATAATAGAGGGCATAAGGCGCAAGCCGATAAAGCCGGAACACGAGGGAATGGTTCACCTCATAGGAATGGCGGCGCTGTTGCTTTTGATGGTTGTGGTAACGGTCAGCGACATTACAAAGCTGTTTTGACAAAGGAGCTTAGACAAAAATGCTTGATGTTAAGCCTGTAAAGATAAAAAACTTAACACTTGACGGCAAACACATTTATGTTCAGTCTATGCTGAACGTACCTGCAAATGATGTCGTGGGCAGCGTAAAGCAGGCGAAAGAGCTTGAAGCGGCAGGATGCGAGATTATACGTGCCGCAATACCTGGCGAAAGCGCACTGAGCTTGATTCCGGCAATAAAGAGCGAGGTAGCAATCCCGCTTGTTTCGGATATACATTACGACTACAGGCTTGCAATAGGAGCAGCCGAGAGAGGAATAGACAAAATCAGAATCAATCCCGGAAATATAGGCGGCCGCGATAAGGTAAAAGCAGTTGCCGACTGTTGCCGCAGCCGCGGGATACCTATACGCATCGGCGTGAACTCCGGCTCTTTGGAAAAGGATCTGCTCAAAAAATACGGTTCTCCAACAGCCGAAGCTCTTTGTGAAAGCGCCATGAGGCATGTGAGATTGCTTGAGGAGTGCGACTTTGACGACATAGTGGTGTCAATTAAGTCGTCAGATGTGAGAACAAACATAGCGGCATACAGACTTATGCGTCAAATGTGCAGCTATCCGCTTCACCTCGGTGTGACGGAGGCGGGTACATATAATATGGGAATCATCAAGTCAAGCATAGCAATAGGTTCTTTGCTGTGCGACGGAATAGGTGAGACGATAAGAGTTTCGCTCACCGACGACCCGCTCAGGGAAGTCGAAGCCGGCATAAACATACTTAAAGCAGTCGGAATGCGCGCAGGGGTGAAGATTGTATCCTGTCCTACATGCGGAAGGACAAAAATAGACCTAATAGGTCTTGCAAACAGAGTAGAGAGCGCATTAAAAGGCGTTGACAAGGATATAACCGTAGCCGTTATGGGATGCGTTGTAAACGGCCCGGGCGAAGCCAAAGAGGCTGATATAGGGCTTGCGGGCGGAGACGGCTGTGCGGTCATATTTAAGAAGGACAAAATAATAGGCAAATTTTCTGAGGAGGATGCGTTTGACGCACTTCTCGGCGAGATACAAAAGCTTTAGTTTGGGAGGTGAAAATAACAGATGTCCATAAAGACGGTTTCGGAGTTTTTCGGCTCGGAAAGCTCATTTTCAATTCCCGATTCGGTCATGAGTGCGCAGATACTCAGATTTGCATTTTCAAAGGACAAAAACTCTATGGCAATAGAGATAAAGCCGCAGAGAGTTCTGCCAATATGCGACTTGAGAAGCTTTGCTGCGGGTTTGAAGTCTGCTTTGGGTATAAGCGACGTGTACATATCCCCGAAATACGACAGAGAGCTTTTTGATGAGAACGCCATGCCTGCGGTTGTAGAGGAGCTTAAAAGGCATGCGCCGGTCAACGGCTTTTTTGAAAATGCGGAATACAGCATAAGCGGTTCAAATGACTCCGGCACCGTAACACTTAAAATCAACCTTAAAAACGGCGGAGCAACACACCTTAAAAATGCCGGTGTGGACACTATCCTGCCTAAGATAATTTACAAGTGGTTTGCAATTCCGGTTGAAGTCGAGTTCAACGGCAACGTAAGCGTTGACAGCGAAGAGCGCGACAGGGAAAGGGCGTCGTCTCTTGAGAAAATAGCTGCTGCGGCTCCGGCTGTGCAGGCGCCGTCACAGCATAAAAGCGCCGCCGCGCCTGACGTAAAATACAATATGGAGCTGTCCTTAGAGGGCATTATGCCTGATGCCACGGTTGTAATGGGAAAACCCATTACAGGCTCGGTATCTGTGACAAGCCTTTCTCAGATAACCGAGGAAAGCGGAAGCGTGACTGTCTGCGGCGACGTTGTTAGCATCGAGTCGAGAACCACAAAAGACGGAAAGAGAATGATAATAACTATCATCATCACCGACTATGAAGGCTCTATTGCGCTCAAGATTATAGAGCTTGTCAAAAAAGCAGAGGCGGTTCTTGAGGGAGTAAAAGCCGGAAAAACGCTTGTGGTGAACGGAGACGCCGTATTTGACACATATGACAACGAGGTCAATATAAAACCCAAGGATATAAGCCTTGTAAAGAGGATACCAAAGGTTGACGACGCGCCGGTAAAGAGGGTAGAGCTTCACTGCCACACAAACATGTCCACCATGGACGGAATAACCCCTTCAAACACCATAGTGCGTCAGGCGTACAACTGGGGAATGAGCGCAATTGCCATAACCGATCACGGCGTATGCCAGGGATTCCCTGATGCCATGTATGAGGTGGACAAGATAAGAAAAGACGGCGGGGAGTTCAAGGTCATATACGGGCTTGAGGCGTATCAGGTAAACGACGACACAAATATAGTTTTCGGAAACGATACAAGGAGCCTTTTGGACGAGTTTATTGTCTTTGACCTTGAGACAACCGGTCTTTCCGCAGCAAATGAGAGAATAATTGAAATCGGAGCGGTGAGGGTAAAGAACTTAGAGGTCGTTGACAGCATGGACATATTCGTCAATCCGGACAGACCCATCCCCGCAAGAATTATAGAGCTGACCGGAATAACCGATTCAATGGTAAAGGATGCTTGCCATGAGCGTGAGGCAATCGAAAAATTCATTGAGTTTTGCGGCTCGGATAAGCCTGTTCTTGTAGCGCACAACGCCTCGTTTGATACATCGTTTATAAACGCCGCCGCCAAGCGGTGCGGCATAGATTTTAAGTTTGCATACATAGACACGGTTGCAATGTCGAGAAATATGCTTTCGGGGCTGTCTAAGTTTACGCTTGACAGCGTGGCAAAGCATCTTGGCTTGGGCGATTTTAATCACCACCGCGCATGCGACGACGCGTCCATAAACGCCGGAATTTTTATAAAGCTTGCAAGAAGGCTTCTTGAGGATAACGAGAGCCTGACGGTGGATAAAATAAACGTCGCTATTCCCAAAGCCGATACATCAAAACTCCCGTCGTTCCATCAGATTATAATTGCCAAGAACAAAGTCGGACTTAAAAACCTGTACAAGCTCGTCTCCTATTCAAACTTAAAGTACTTTCATAAGACCCCGAGAATACCAAAGTCGGAGCTTATAAAGCACCGCGAGGGATTGATAGTCGGCTCGGCATGTGAAGCGGGAGAGCTTTTCAGGGCTATTTTTCAGGGCAGGCCGTGGGACGAGCTTTGCGAAATAGCGAGGTTTTATGACTACCTCGAAATTCAGCCGCTCGGAAACAACATGTTTATGCTCAGAGAGGGAAGCGTCTCAAGTGTAGAGCAGCTCAAGGACTTTAACAGAACGATTGTAAAGCTCGGAGAAGAGCTTGGAATACCTGTTGTTGCCACCGGAGACGTGCATTTTCTCAACAAGAGCGACGGCATATTCAGGAGCATACTCACATCGGTGATGTATGAAGATGCTGATACACAGGCTCCGCTGTATCTTAAAACCACGGCTGAGATGCTTGAAGAGTTCTCTTATCTCGGCGAGGAAAAGGCGTACGAGGTTGTCGTCACAAACTCAAACCTCATTGCCGATATGACAGACCCGGAGCTGAGGGCGTTTCCTAAGGGCACGTTCACTCCGCATATAGACGGAGCAGAAGAAGAGCTGACCGAAACATGCTGGAAAAGAGCAAAAGAAATATACGGTGACCCTGTGCCCGAGATTGTTTCTTCAAGGCTTGAAAAGGAGCTTTCATCTATTATCAAGCATGGATTTGCGGTTTTGTACGTTATCGCAAAGAGGCTTGTTGCCAACTCTGTAGAACACGGATATCAGGTCGGTTCCCGTGGATCTGTCGGCTCGTCATTTGTGGCGTCGATGTCGGGAATATCGGAGGTAAATCCCCTGGTTCCGCATTACGTGTGCAATAAGTGCAAGTACTCAAAATTCTTCACCAACGGCGAGTACGGCTCGGGATTTGACCTTCCGCCTATGAAATGCCCGAATTGCGGCGAGGAACTTCACAGGGACGGACACGATATCCCGTTTGAGACGTTCTTGGGCTTTAACGGAGACAAGTCTCCCGATATTGACCTGAACTTCTCGGGCGATTATCAGGCGAGCGCACATAAGTACACAGAAGAGCTGTTCGGTTCCGACAACGTCTTTAAAGCGGGAACGATATCTACAGTTGCAGATAAAACGGCGTACGGATATGTGATGAAGTACCTCGAGGAGAGGCATAAAAAAGTCAACTCCGCAGAGATTTCAAGGCTCACAAAAGGCTGTACGGGCATAAAGAGAACCACCGGACAGCACCCCGGAGGAATGGTTGTCATACCGAGCGAGTATGAGGTTTATGACTTTACACCGGTTCAGCATCCCGCGGAAAAGGTCGATTCCGACATTGTGACTACGCACTTTGACTTCAACTCTTAATCGGAAANNCTCTTTGCATGATACAATCCTCAAGCTCGATGAGCTGGGACACGATGTTCCCACGCTTTATAAATACCTCGAGGACATGACCGGAACCGACATAACCAAAACGCCCATGAGCGACCCGGAGGTTTATTCGCTGTTTACGTCTCCGAAGGCGCTGGGCGTCACCGAAGAGGAAATAGACAGTAAAACGGGAACTTTGGGCATACCTGAAATGGGCACTCCATTTGTAAGGGGAATGCTGATAGAGTGTAAACCGACGAAGTTTTCCGATTTGCTTCAGATATCGGGCTTGTCACACGGAACTGATGTGTGGCTTGGCAACGCATCCGAGCTGATCAAAAACGGCACGTGCACCATAGACCAGGTTATAGGAACGCGTGACAGCATAATGACATATCTTATATATCACGGCGTAGACCCGAGCTTGTCGTTTAAGATAATGGAGATTGTCAGAAAGGGCAATGCTCCGAAGCTGTTAACGGATGAAATGAAGCAAATCATGCGCGACCACGACGTTCCAGAGTGGTATATAGACAGCTGCATGAAAATAAAGTACATGTTCCCCAAGGCGCA
>DDJI01000118.1:5321-7624 GCA_002338885.1 Ruminococcus sp. UBA1828
CGTGACTGCGGCAATCAGGCTTGCGTGGTATAAGGTTCACAAGCCGCTTGAGTTTTATGCTGCACTGTTTACGGTCAGAGGCGAGGACTTTGACGCAGAGACCGCAGTTCGCGGAAAGCTTGCCGCAAGGTATAAAATCGACGAATACAAGCAAAAGGGCAACGAGCGCTCCGACAAGGAAGACGGCGTTCTGGACACGCTCATGCTGATAAACGAGATGCTTTGCCGCGGATACGAATTTTTGCCGATAGACATTCACAAGTCGCATGCGACCATATACCAAATAGAGGACGGCAAGATAAGACTTCCGTTTGTAGCTATGAACGGCGTCGGCGAAAACGCCGCCAAAGCAATATACAACTGCGCGCAAAAAGGCGATTTTATCTCTGTTGAGGAGTTTCAGAATCAGTCCGGCGTTTCAAAATCAGTTATAGATGCGCTTGTAAACGCAAACGCCTTTAACGATATGCCGCTGACGGCACAGATGACGCTGTTTTAATTTTCAGGCAAATACCAAGGCATGTAACTAAATCCGTCTGCCATGAATAGTATGTAGAGAAGTTTAATACTCAAAACTTTAATACTTATTCAGGAGGATTTATATGGCTGATTTCGGTACAAACCCCTGCGGCTTTAAAGAAGCTGTGACCATTGAGGCGCAGCGAATATTCGACAGCTGTTCAGACAGAGACTGCTTAGAAGACCTTGAAGTCACGTTCCCCGATTATGAGTCGGTGGTGCTTGTAAACGATGCCACATACGCCAAGGCAAGATGCGCAGAAGTGACAAGCGTATTCTTCTCCGTTGAACCAATACCGTTCAACAAGGGCTTTTACTCGGTAGATATTACTTACACTTTCGACATTGAGATCGAGCTTGCGCCTTCCGCCTCAGCTCCGTCAAAGACCGTTCACGGCTCTGCAACGTTTACCAAGAAGGTAATACTTTACGGAAGCGACGGCGGAACAAAGTACTTCACTTCAAACGACAACGGAGCGGTGTCTCTCAACGGATGCAGCTACAACAACCCGCCTAAAGCAACGCTTGCTGTCGCGGATCCGATAGTTTTAAACATTCGGCTTGTAAGCATACCGTCGATGAACTGCTGCACAGACGCCACATGCGAGCAGACGGTTGTCACTCCGGCAAGGAAGATGATATACGTGACCTTAGGCGTATTCTCAATAGTGTCGCTTGCAAGAACCGTGCCGGTCATGGTTCCCGCATACGATTACTCAGTGCCTAAAAAGGAATGCGCATCAAGCACGGAAAGCCCTTGCGAGCTGTTCGAGAAAATCAATTTCCCGTCGAGTGAATTCTTCCCCAAGAGCCTTGAGGACATCACAAGCTGCTGCCAGCAAAACTAATAATCCGCTCACCTCGGTCATATTATTGACTGAGGTGAGTTTTTATGAAGTGTACATTGTCAGATTTGAAATCAAAAGAGGTCATAGAAACTAAATCGGGGACAATGCTCGGGCGGATTGATGACATTGAAATAAACATGGAGAACTCGTCTGTGGAGGCAATGATCGTGTACGGCAGACCGAGGCTGTTCGGGCTTTTAGGAAGGGACGACGATATAATTATCAAATATCGCGACATAGATTTGATAGGCAAGGATACCGTGCTTGTCTCTCGAAGTGAGATGTCTCAGACAACGCATGAAAAGCAAAGCGTGTTTACATCCGCCGACGAGGGCAGAAAGGGACGCTATAAGACGTAAATATAGTGAAAACAGACGACAAACAGAGCTGATCATGTGAAAATTTTTATCAATAAATAAGTAAAAAACTATTGCAATATCTTCTTGAGGGTGATATAATATTACCGCAATTCGCACGCATGGGTTTTGCCGTGGTTCCCGAAAGGGTGGAGGCAAGCTAACCTGTGCGGAGGATAGTAATATCAAAAAACCAATAGGAGGTTACTACAATGGCAGTAGTATCAATGAAGCAGCTTCTTGAGGCAGGCGTACACTTCGGCCACCAGACAAGAAGATGGAACCCGAAAATGGCTCCGTACATCTACACAGAGCGTAACGGAATCTACATCATCGACCTGCAGAAATCNNAAAATGGCTCCGTACATTTTCACAGAGAGAAACGGAATTTATATCATCGACCTTCAGAAGACAGTTAAGAAGCTCGATGAGGCTTACATGTTCATAAGAGATGTTTCCGCTAACGGCGGAGAAGTTCTCTTTGTAGGAACTAAGAAGCAGGCAGGCGACTCCATCAAGGAGGAGGCAACAAGAGCTAATGCTCATTATGTAAACGCAAGATGGCTCGGCGGTATGATGA
>DDJI01000069.1:0-690 GCA_002338885.1 Ruminococcus sp. UBA1828
GGTGTAGTACGGGTTGGGGGCTATCGTTCCCATTCCGCCGGTGTTGAGTCCCTTGTCGCCGTCCAAAGCGCGCTTATGATCCATGGAGGATATCATGGGCACTACGGTCTTGCCGTCTGTGAAGGAAAGCACGGACACCTCCGGTCCCTCCAAAAACTCCTCTATGACTATGTGCTCGCCGCTTGCGCCGAATTTTTTGTCCTGCATTATCTGCTTGACGGCGTCGGCTGCCTCCTCGCGGCTCATCGCAATTATAACGCCCTTGCCCAAAGCAAGTCCGTCGGCCTTGATTACGGTCGGTATCGGCGCAGTCTTTACGTACTCGAGCGCCTTTTCGGCGGAGTCGAACACCTCATACTTTGCCGTTGGTATGCCGTACTTTTTCATGAGGTTCTTTGAAAACACCTTGCTGCCCTCGATTATCGCCGCTTTCTTTTGCGGGCCGAAGCAGGATATGCCCTTTGCCTCAAGCGCGTCCACGCATCCCAAAACCAGCGGGTCATCGGGAGCGACGACTGCGTAATCTATCTTGTTGTCGCATGCAAACGCCGTTATTGCGTCTATGTCCTTAGCGTCAATATTTACGCAGACAGCGTCGCGGGCTATGCCGCCGTTGCCGGGAAGAGCATAAATAACTTCAGCTGCGGGGTTTTCCTTGAGTTTTTTTATTATGGCGTGCTCTCTTCCGCC
>DDJI01000069.1:740-879 GCA_002338885.1 Ruminococcus sp. UBA1828
CGCCATTACCATGCCGTACTTGTTGCAGCGTTCTATGCAAACATCGTCTCTTATCGAGCCGCCCGGCTCCGCAACGTACATCACGCCGCTGCGGTGCGCTCTTTCTATATTGTCGTCAAACGGGAAGAACGCATCGGAA
>DDJI01000069.1:955-9515 GCA_002338885.1 Ruminococcus sp. UBA1828
TAAGTACTTCTGCCAGATTCCGTCCGCGCACACGTCCTCCTCGTTCTTGTTTATGTAGCCGTCTATGACGTTGTCGCGGTCGGGTCTGCCTATTCCGTCCTTGAAGGGAAGGTTTAAAACCTTGTCGCACTGGCGCAAGAACCATGTGTCGGCTTTTGAGCCTGCCAAACGTGTGCAGTGGATTCTCGACTGCTNNAGCACACCGAGTTGGACTGGGTGTATTTAAGGGTTATTAAGGATATGATGAGGTCTCTTACCGCCTCCTCGGGGAGGTTTTTGTTCTCGGTAACTATGTTTGTGAGCAGGGAGCGGTCGATTTTAAAGTTGTTTCTGCCCTGCTCAAAGGTCACTCCGAACACCTGCTTATGCTCTATCGGGTCGGGGACGTAGTCGGGATCGATTTTTACTATGTTATAGTTTCCCTTGCGCTTTGTCTTGAGGATTTCAAGAGCCTCCGGCTCGTATCCGGGAGCTATTACGCCGTCCGAAACCTCTCTTTTCAGGAGCTTTGCGGTTGTCACGTCGCACACGTCGGACAAAGCCACCCAGTCGCCGAAGGAGCACATTCTGTCCGTTCCTCTGGCTCTTGCATATGCGCATGCGAGCGGAGAATCGTCAAGCTGCGGCACGTCGTCTACAAAGCATGCCTTCTTGAGCTTTTCGGAGAGCTTTATGCCGACTGCGGCAGACGTGGGGCTGACGTGCTTGAATGATGTGGCGCAGGGAAGTCCCGTCGCCTCCTTCAATTCCTTTACAAGCTGCCAGCTGTTGAACGCATCAAGGAAGTTGATGTATCCGGGCTTGCCGCAAAGGATCTCTATCGGCAGGTCGCTGCCGTTTGCCATAAATATCTTGGCGGGCTTTTGGTTGGGGTTACAGCCGTACTTCAGTTCAAACTCTTTCATTTTTCTCACCGTGCCTATGCTTAACGCAGGGGCTTCCTTTCTATAACATAAAATTTTGTTCGCCAAATAAACGGTTTGTCTTATTTGTTCTTATTGATTATCCTTGTCTTTTGCTCTAAGGTTTCAAGGCAGGTATAGTTTACATAAAGGGATATCTTGTTGTCCTCGTTGAGCGCGTCCCAAAGCTTGTTTGTGAACTCGTCTATGTCGTTTGGTATCTCGACTCTTTCCGGCTCGCCCTGGAAGGTGGGTATGGGGTTTCCGTCGCAGACATAGGTGTGTATGAAGTGTCCTAAGCCGCACAGCGGAGCGTATGAGAAGGTGTAGCGGTTGCATGCGCTGCCCATAGCGTCTGCGCTCTTGAGTATGCTCATGTCGTAGCTGAAATCGCCCTTTTCAAACGTGAGCATTCCGCTTATTCTGGGGGTGAAGTTGGGCTTGTCCGGCTCAAACTCCCTTGTGCTCAAAGACTCCGAAAAGCCCTTATTTGCCTTGAGCCCGTCATAAATCGTGTCGGTCTGGTCGCCGTTTGTCACTATGAGCTTGTTTTCATACTTTCTCACCGCGGCATAAATTATAAGGCTGGGGTCCTCAACCTTAGATGCGTCGAACGGCTCGGTGTATATCACTCCGTCCTTCTCGGAAAATATTCTGTTGCGGCTGTTTGCGCTTCTGCCCATTATGAAGTATGCGCTGACTGCGCTCCTGCCGTCAAGGGACTTGCCTATTACTATTCCTCTTCCGACATAGGTGTTGTCCTTTATAAGCTCGGCTATGTCGTTTATCTTGTAGATATCCATGCTGCTCCCGCCTTTCTTTATTTATGTGTTTGCTTATTTACAACCATGTCTGCGCAGACTTTTTCGGCTGACATGGGAAGTATCTTCCACTCGGCAAGCCTCATCACCCTCTTTTGAAGGGTTTCGGGCGTGTCGTCCGGACGCACATTCACCGCTTTTTGCATTATTATTTCTCCGCCGTCCGGTATTTCGTTTACATAATGCACCGTGGCTCCGGTGACCTTTACGCCCCTTGCAAGTGCCGCCTCGTGCACTCTCAAGCCGTAAAAGCCCTGTCCGCAAAAGGACGGTATGAGCGAAGGATGTACGTTTATTATTCTCTTTTCGTAATGCTTTGTAAAGCGCTCGGAAAGTATGCTCATAAATCCCGCCAGAACGATGAGGTCTATTCCCTCGCCGTCGAGCAGCTTTATTATCTCGTCCTCAAACGCCTCCTGCGAGCCGAGTTCGCTTCTTACCACCGTCTTATGGCATATTCCCGCCTTTTCGGCTCTTGTAAGGGCGTATGCATCGCGGCGGTTTGATATCACCAAAACTATTCTGCCGCTCTTCAAGATCCCCTTGTTCTGCGCGTTTATGAGCGCCTGAAGGTTTGTGCCGCCGCCCGAGACGAGCACCGCTATCTTTGCCGTCTTATCCATCATGCGCCTCCGTCAGATAAGGCTTATCTTCGTGTCGGACTTTACGGTCTTGCCGATGATATACGCATCCTCGCCGTTTGCGCGCAAAATCTCCAAAGCCCTGTCCGCGTCCTCCGGCGAAACGACTATGCACATGCCGACGCCCATGTTGAAGGTGTTAAACATGTCGCGCTCGCTTATTCCGCCCTTCTTTGCGATCAGATCAAATATCGGCAGAACTCTTACATCGCTCTTCTTTATCTGTGCGCCGAGACCGTCGGGAATACTTCTCGGGATGTTCTCGTAGAATCCGCCGCCGGTTATATGTGATATGCCCTTTACCTTTACGCTCTCGAGCAGTGCAAGCACGGGCTTGACGTATATCTTTGTCGGCGTGAGCAAAACCTCGCCTATGGACTTTCCGCCCAAAGCGTCAACCGGCGTCTTTATGTCCTCGTTTTCGACGTCGAACACCTTTCTGACGAGCGAGAAGCCGTTAGAGTGAACGCCGCTTGAAGGAAGGGCTATCATGACGTCCCCTTCGCGCATGCTCGAGTTGTCTATTATCTTTGATTTATCGACGACGCCCACGGAAAATCCCGCAAGGTCGTACTCGTCCTCGGGGTAAAATCCGGGCATTTCGGCGGTTTCTCCGCCTATGAGCGCAGCTCCCGACTGCACGCAGCCGTCGCACACGCCCGAGACTATGTCCGCTATCTTTTCGGGGTAGTTCTTGCCGCAGGCGATATAGTCAAGGAAGAACAGCGGTTTTGCGCCGCAGCAGATTATGTCGTTTACGCACATTGCCACGCAGTCTATTCCCACCGTGTCATGCTTGTCCATGAGAAATGCTATTTTAAGCTTTGTTCCCACTCCGTCGGTGCCGCTGACCAAAACGGGCTTTTTTATTCCCTCAAGGTCAAGCTCAAAAAGTCCGCCGAAGCCTCCGACGTCGGAGCAAACGCCCGCCGTCATTGTCTTTGCGATGTGCTTTTTCATAAGCTCCACCGCTTTATATCCCGCTGTGATGTCTACGCCGGCAGCAGCATAGCTGTCAGATCTTGAGTTTTCGTTTATGCTCATAGTCACACTTTCCTTTACTTTTATTTTGGCGCCGTACAATCGCTCTTATTCTTTTCCGTTCCAGCAGTATGTGCAAATCTTGCACTCCGGTATTCCTATAGCCTTGCAAAGTCCCTCAAGTGTCTGGAACTCCAAAGAGGCAAAGTGAAGCTTATCGCAGATAGCCTGCCTCATCTTCTTTCCTCTTTCCGTTGTGGGGTCGCTGTACTCCTCAAGGTACTCAAGTCCCTGCTCGCCCTCAAGCTCTATTATAGTCGATATGGTGATGAGGTCTCGGTCGCTTGTGGAGCGCGAGAAGCCCAGGTATTTGCATCCGTACATTATCGGCGGGCATGCGGAGCGCATGTGCACACTCTTTGCGCCGTTTTCCGACAGGAACTCCACCGTCTCACGAAGCTGCGTTCCTCTGACTATCGAATCGTCTATGAACAAAAGGTCCTTGCCTCTTATAAGCTCGTGAACGGGTATCTGCTTCATCTTTGCAACCTTGTTTCTGTCCGCCTGCTTAGTGGGCATAAAACTTCTCGGCCAGGTGGGAGTGTACTTTATAAACGGCCTTGCAAATGGTATGCCGCAGCGGTTTGCGTATCCTATGGCGTGAGGAGTTCCGGAATCAGGCACTCCGCCAACGTAATCTATCTGAGGAAGGTTGCCGCTGTCTATATCGTTTTGAGCCATTATAGCTCCGTTGCGGTAGCGCATGACCTCAACGTTTTCGCCCTCATACGTTGAAGTCGGGTAGCCGTAATACGACCACAAAAACGCGCATATGCGCATTTCGCTCTTAGGCGGCTGCAAAACGTTTATGCTGTCCGCGGTTATTTCAACTATTTCGGCAGGTCCAAGCTCCCTGACGGTGTGATAGCCGAGCTTTGCGTATGCAAAGGACTCAAAGGACACGCAGTGTCCGGTTTCGCTTTCGCCTATTGAAACGGGTATCCTGCCCATGTTGTCCCTTGCGGCTATGATGTGACCGTCGTCTTTAAGTATAAGTATAGATGCGGTGCCCTGTATTGTGTCCTGGACAAGCTTTATGCCCTCTACGAAGCTCTTTCTTTGATTGATGAGCGCGGCTACAAGCTCTGTGGAGTTTATCTTTCCGCCGGTCATGGCGTTAAAGTGCCCGCCGGTCGTGGAGAAATACTTCTCAAGTATGTCGTTTGTGTTGTTTATTATTCCGACTATGCATATGGCATACGTTCCCAAAGCCGAGCGTATTATGAGCGGCTGCGGGTCGGTATCGTTGATTCCGCCTATTGCGGCGGTGCCCTTCATCTCCTCAAATATATGCTCAAACTTCGTGCGAAACGGCGAATTTTCTATGTTGTGTATGTTCCGCTGAAGTCCTATAACGCTGTCATACGCGGCAATTCCTCCGCTCTTTGTTCCAAGGTGCGAATGATAATCCGTGCCGAAAAACANNCCCATAAATCTCTGCCTTTCCGAAAAAAATAAAACTGTTTATCACTCGTAGTCATCAACGCTGAGCTGAGGTGAAAGTGACGAATCCTTTCTTATAACCTTTTGAGCCTCCGTCTTTCTTCTTTGCTCAAGTCTGTCTCTTAGCTCAATGTCGGAAAGCGCTATTATCTGCGCGGCAAGGTACGCGGCGTTTGCTCCGTTGTCTATTGCAACTGTCGCAACCGGCACGCCCGAAGGCATCTGAACCATCGAGAAGAGCGCGTCAAGACCCTCAAGCGTCTTTGATTTGCAGGGCACGCCTATGACGGGAAGAATGGTGTAGGACGCAATAACTCCGCCAAGGTGCGCAGCCATTCCCGCCACGGCTACGATCACTCCGAAGCCGTTATCTTCAGCGGCGGATGCAAACTCCTTTACCTCGTTTGGCGTTCTGTGCGCAGATAAAATTCTCACGACAAACGGAATCTTCAGGATTTCAAGTATCTCCATCACCTTTTCCGCTGTGCCGAGGTCGCTGTCGCTGCCCATTACGATTCCTACTTTTTTCATAAGACATCTCCCTTTCAGTTATTAAAATCAAATACAAAAGGGCGCACCTGTACAACATTAAACATTCATGTGTGCCAAGTGTGCCCGGACGGTCGGATGCCGGGACAGACAAATCAGGCTGCGCTGATTTTCTCCCAATATTGCACTCCGGCACGCTGCTTTTTATGCACGCCGCGCCCGCAGGTGCTGCATGCGCCCCTCGGGCATTGTGCCGGAAAATCCGTCAGTCACATAAAAGACTGTTTATAATGATGAAACCCCAATTTTGCAAACGCATGCTGCGCTTTAGGGCGGCATTTGCGCCTGCGGGTTTCCGTGTAATAAGCCATGAGCTTGTCCCGCGTTAATAAGCCGCAGGTTTACGCCGGCTTAATAATTACAATACAAGTATAACAAACATCCTGTTTTTCGTCAAGAAAAACAGCCCCGCGTCACTGATTTTGTCGCGTTTCACAATAAATACAGCGGTAAATGTTGTTCTCTTTGTCCGCAAGTCTGAACGCCTGCGGCAATTCCGGCTCTATCGACGTTATGCATCGGGGGTTATGGCACTTGTACACGCCCTGAACGATGACCTCTTCCTTTCTCTTGTTTTCAAAGTAAGGCAGGTCGTTTTCAATCAGTCCTAAGAGCTTCATTATAAGCGCCATTCTCATGTACTTGCCGTAGTGCGCCTGCTTGAAGTAGCACGCCCTGGGGTCGTTATCTACAGCCACAGATATCTCGTTTACCCTCGGCAGGGGGTGCAAAACGCACATGTCAGGCTTTGCAAGCTTCATCTTGTCCGCAGTGAGTATGCAGCTGTCCTTTAGTGCAAGGTACTCGTCCTCGCTCACAAAGCGCTCTCCTTGTATCCTCGTCATATAAAGTATGTCAAGCTCGCCTATCGCCTCTTCAATCGAGCGGCACTCGGTATAGGGTATGCCCTTGCTCGTCAGGTACTCATGCTTTACAAAGCCCGGCAGTCTCAGCGCCTCAGGGGATATGAGGACAAATTTCACCGAGTCGTATCTTGCCATAGCTCCTATAAGGGAGTGAACCGTCCTTCCGAACTTGAGGTCGCCGCAAAGTCCTATTGTCAGGTTATTAAACCTCCCCTTTTCATGGCGTATAGTCATGAGGTCTGTCAGGGTCTGCGTGGGGTGATAGTGTCCGCCGTCGCCCGCATTTATCACCGGAACGGTGGAGTGGTTTGCCGCAACTATCGGCGCGCCCTCCTTCGGGTGACGCATGGCTATTATGTCGGCGTATCCGCTGACCATTGATATGGTGTCCGCAACGCTCTCGCCCTTTGATGCGGAGCTTGAGGCAGGCTCCGAAAAGCCCAAGACGCTTCCGCCGAGGGACAGCATCGCCGACTCAAAGCTCAGCCTTGTACGGGTTGAAGGCTCGTAAAACAGTGTTGCAAGTATCTTATGTCTGCAAACCTCGTTGTACTTATCGGGGTTGGCTATGATATCGTCCGCGACGTCTATCAGCTTATCTATTTCCTCCACCGACAGATCGAGTATATTTATAAGATTTCTCATACTTTTGCTCTTTGCTCACTTTCTCTTTTGCGTAAATTAAGTCAGTGGTTTATCCAGCTCTCATCTGAGGGGTTGTCCCTGAACGCCATGAGCTTTTTGACGGCGTCGGCGCTGATATATCCCTCTTCGGCTGCAACCTGAGCTACGCAGTCAAAGTCTGTAAGGCTTATATTTTTGACGTTTGCGGCCGCAAGTCTTTCAAGTCCCTTCTTCATGCCGTAGGTGAATATGCTCGCTATGCCCAAAACATCCGCTCCGGCGTCTCTTAAAACCTGAACAACCTCTAAAACGCTTCCGCCGGTGGATATCAGGTCTTCTACGACAACCACCTTCTCGCCCTTTTCAAGTCTGCCCTCTATCTGATTCTGTCTGCCGTGATCCTTAGCTCCAGAGCGGACATAACCCATAGGCAAGCCCATGATGTGTCCGGTTATCGCCGCATGGGCTATGCCGGCAGTGGAGGTTCCCATGAGCACCTGCACATCAGGGTAGTTTTCCCTTATAACCTGAGCAAGCGCGTTTTCGACGTCATTTCTTACATCAGGCGCGGTGAGGGTGAGTCTGTTGTCACAGTACACGGGGCTTTTTATTCCGCTTGCCCATGTGAACGGCTCCTCGGGGCGCAAAAACACCGCCTTTATCTTCAAAAGATCCTTAGCTATCAAAACTTTTATCTCGTTTGCACTCATGTTGTTCATGATTTTGCTCCTTTCTCAATGGCTCTCAATCTACAAAGTCGCTTACGCATCTTTCATACGCCTCAACCGGATCGAGCGCAGCGGTTATAGGTCTGCCGACTACGATGTAGTCGGAGCCGTTTTTCCTCGCCTGCTCTGGGGTGGTGATTCTTCTTTGGTCGCCCTTTTCGCCGTCGGCAAATCTCACGCCGGGCGTCACGGTCAAAAACTCCGGACCGCACGCTCTATGCACCCTTCCCGCCTCAAGAGGCGAGCACACCACTCCGTCAAGTCCGCACGACTTGGCGTTTTTCGCGTAACTGATGACGACATCCGATATGTCCATGCCCCTTATGAGGATCTCCTCCTGCATGGAAAACTGGTCTGTCGAGGTGAGCATGGTGACCGCTATGAGTATGGGTCTTGTTCCGTCCGGACGGGTGAGTCCCTCAAGCGCGGCGCTCATCATGGCTTTAGTTCCGGCGGCGTGGAGGTTGCACATGTCAACGTCCAGTCCGGACAAAACGCTCATCGCCTTCTTGACGGTGTTGGGGATGTCGTGCAGCTTCAGGTCGAGAAATATCTTATGTCCGCGCTCTTTTATCTCCCTGACAATCTGCGGGCCTTCCGCGTAGAAAAGCTCCATGCCTATCTTGACAAACGGCTTTTTGCCTCTGAACCTGTCCAAAAAGTCCATAACCTGCTGTTTTGATGAAAAATCGCACGCGATTATAACGTCTTTACCCATTGTGTGCCCCTCCTATTATATCTTTGAGATTTTTTATTCCGTATCTGTCCATTGTCTCGGGCAGTTCGTCGATTATTATCTTGCATGCGCGGGGTTCGGTTAAGTTCACCGCGCCGACTTCCACGGCGGTTGCCCCCGCAAGCATCATTTCTATGACATCCGCCGCGCTTGAAACGCCGCCCATGCCGACTACCGGCACTTTTACCGCCTCATACACCTGATAAACC
>DDJI01000019.1 GCA_002338885.1 Ruminococcus sp. UBA1828
TACTTTATGGCACATGAGCATTTTCTCAAAATGTATAAACGAGTCTTTGCCCGATTTATTGTCATCTTACGTCTTTTCGGCACTGCGCAAGTGCGCAAAAGCGCCCACCATGCAAAGTTTCATCACACGCTCATGCTTAATATGCCCGCTATAAGTCCTGCTCGTCCTTTTTTGGCTTCATGTTTTCCGCAATCCTGTCGTTAAAGCTTATAAACTGCTCTATTTCCTCCTCCGAAAAGCCTCTGAACGCCCTTTCACGAAATTTTTGAAGTATCAGCTCTATTTCATGAATAATCGGAGTCGCTTCCTCCGTGAGCGCCAAATGAATCTTGCGCCTGTCCGTGCTGTCCTGCTGCCTTATAATCAGCTTCCTTTGCCCTAAGCTTTCCACCGACTGCGACACGTTGCCCTTTGAAAGCATCCTCAGCTCGACAATGTCCGCCGCGGTATCCCTGCCGGGGTTGTTATGCAGAAAGCTTATGATGGTTGCCTCAAGCTGGGTCAGCAAATACCTGTCGCAAACTGGCTTTAACATGCTGTCATACAGCTTTATCGTCCTTCTGAAATTGGTGAGAAACTTCGCTCCGGAGTTCATAGTCTTTCTCCTTGTCTGAATTAGTTCTTTATCAAACAGTTATAAATATAACTGTTCTAAAAAGATATTATACGCAGTATATCTGTGATGTCAATACAAAGCATGCGCTTTCGGCGTTGCATACAAAGCATGAGTGCCTGTATACAAGGCTGTTGTATGAAATGCATGGGTACATATTTAATATTTAGCGAGTGCCGAGAAACAGTTTTTGCGGCGATGCGTGTTTTAAGGCGCAAAAAAGCGGCGCAGCCGTTTTGGCTTTGCCGCTTTATGCGTTTGCATTCGATTTTTTTCGGTGTGCTGCGCATCTTATGACTGTTAGTCAGACTGTTTGTCGCTGCCGATAAACTCCCTTATCAACGCGTTTGCGGGTATATTTACGTTTTCGAGGGGAGTAAGTTCGTCAAGCGCCTTCACGACGTCACGAACGTTTTTGTGCTCGCGTGCAAGTCCGGCTATTTCGGGCAGGTATGCCCTGTAGAGCGCAGGCTCATATTGCAAAAACGTATCTATGTTTATGCTGGCACGGTACTTGTAGGGCATTATATACTTTTGTTCGCCCTGCTCCACGCTGTCGTACATCACAATAGTGTCCGCCGGCGCCCTTGAGCGAAACAGCTTATCCCGAAGCATCCTTCTCAGCAGACGTATTTTCGACGGGTGGAGCTTATCGCCCTCCGAGTCTACAACTCTCGTCCTGACGCTTGCGTATATCCTTGTGGAAAACTCGTCGTTGTCGCCCAAAACCGCGGGATTTAGGGCATGTATGCCCTCAACTATGACAAATCCGCCGTTTCGCGAGATGTATTTTCCCGTCATAAGGCGCGAATTTGTCCCGAAATCGTACTTTGGGATGTCTATTTTCCCGCCGTCTATGAGCTTTTTCAGCTCAGAGTTCAAAAACGCCGCGTCGAGCCTTTCGGGCGACTCAAGGTCTATTTGATTTTTTGCCTTGAGCACTCTCTCATCATCGGTGAAGGTCTTAAAATAGCTGTCCATCGACAGATAGCACACGGGGTATCCCATGCCTCTTATTGCATAGCACAGCTTTGCCGCAATGGTCGTCTTTCCGCTGCCCGAAGGCCCCGCCAAAAGTATGAGCGGCCGCCGGTCGCTGCCGATCTCTATCATTTTCCCCGCGATCTCGGACACCTTTCCGTCGAGGTCTTTTTCGCATTTTTCCACAAACCCCTCGGCACCCAAGGCAAGCTGTTCGTTTATTCTCTTTGTGGTTACGGTAATTATCTTTTTTTCTTTGTCCATAGTATCCATAGTGTAATCAATCTCTCTTGTACTTTTCGCAAAGCGCGAGTATCTGATCCGTAAACCTGGCAAGATCCTTGTTTGCGCCTCCGCGATTTTGCTCTATGACCGCCTGAAGATTCAATCCGGCAAGGTACAGCCTTTCAAATACTGCGCTTGCCTTTCTTGTGGGAGCAGACTTCTTAGAGCAGAGCACTCTGCGTCCGACGTCTGTCTGAACCATGTTTTCGCCGATTTCATATCCGTCGCCCGAATAAGGCGCTGTTGCGGGCACACCGAGCTTTTCCGTGACTGCCTGAGCAAACAGGTCGCAAACGCTGTCGTGGCCGTGGTTTACAAACACCGCCTTTGGCTTTTGGGGCATGTGCTCAAGCCAGTTTAAGAGCATATTTTTGTCCGCATGTCCGCTTATTCCGTCGAGCTGTTCTATCTCGGCGTTTACATGTATGTCCTCGCCGAAGAGCTTTACGTCCGTTGCGCCGTCAACTATCCTTCTGCCCAAAGTGCCCTCCGCCTGATATCCGACAAAGAGTATCGTAGACTCGTGCCGCCAAAGGTTGTGCTTTAGGTGATGGCGTATTCTTCCCGCCTCGCACATTCCGCTCGCGGAAAGTATTATTTTCGGCGTGGGATCGCTGTTTATCGCCTTTGATTCCTCGCTCGTGACAGAGAGGTTCAGCCCGGGAAAATGTATCGGGTCTATGCCTCGGCTCAAAAGCTGAAGGGTCTCGTTGTCAAAGTAGCCCTTTAGTTTTTTGTTTGCATATATCGCCGTGGCGTCCACGGCAAGAGGGCTGTCCACCCAAACCGCAAAATCATCATGCCCGTATATGAGCGACTTTTCCTTCATCACACGAAACAGATACAGCAGCTCCTGCGTTCTGCCCACGGCAAAGGACGGTATCACGACGTTTCCGCCGCGGTCGAGCGTGGTCTGAACTATCCTTGTGAGCTGTCCGACATAGTCCGGCCTCGGGCCGTGAAGTCTGTCGCCGTATGTGGATTCTATCACGACGTAGTCCGCCTGCGGAGGCATTTGAGGATCCCTTATGAGCGGGCGGTTTACGTTTCCCAAGTCTCCCGAGAACAAAAGCGTCGTTGTCTTTGAATCCTCCGTGACCTTAATTTCTATGCAGGAGCTTCCCAAAAGATGTCCCGCATCTATAAACCTGACCTGTATGCCTTCAAAAAGCGTGAAGTATTCGCCGTATCCGCAGGGCTTAAAAAGCTCCAAAGACTTTTCGGCGTCCTTGATGGTGTAAAGGGGCTTTACGACCTCCCTGCCCGAGCGCTCGTTTTTTCTGTTTTGCCACTCTGCGTCCGACTCCTGTATGTGCGCAGAGTCTAAGAGCATTATCTTACACAGCTCATACGTCGCCTCGGTGGAGTATATGTCCGACTTAAAGCCGTTTGCAACTATAAACGGGATTCGTCCGGAATGGTCTATGTGCGCATGAGTGAGCAAGAGCGCATCAACTTCGCTGAGCGGCAGCGGGATGTCCACGTTTTCATACACGTTTCCGCCCTGCTCTAAACCGCAGTCGATCATTATGTTTTTTCCGCATGCGCTGAGCATTGTGCAAGAACCTGTAACCTCGTGCGCCGCACCTATGAAATAAAGCTTCATACAAACACTCCTTTGACACTCTTTTATTTTTTACCGCCTGCCCGCCGAAACGGGCGCGGCCTATTTAATGCGTTGCAAGCATACATGTATAGCTCCCATTATTCTTATTATGATTTAATGGTAACGATTTGTCAACAAATTTATTGTGATTTTTTATGATTTTACGATGAAAAATCAGTGATGTATTGTCCGATTTTTAAAATGACCCCTCGTCAGACCCGCTTTATGCCATGTAATTCTTTTATATGCATATTGCCCCAACTATAGCCGATGCAAAAAGCCGCAGCCAAAAGGATGCTGCGGCTTTTTATCAAGGGCTTTACTCTTCAAGTCGTTCAATCTGTGTGAGCATGCGTATCTATTTGTCTTTTGATTCCCTGCGGAAACACATGAACCAATCAAGGCAGTACTGGTCGTCGGTTTGATTTTCCATTCTCTGTTTTGCAACGCCGCAGCTTCCGGCGGTAGGGACGATGACATCGTCGCCCGGCCTCCAGTCGGCAGGCGTTGCGCATGCATCCGAATCCGCCTTTTGAAGTGCGATGATGATCCTCTTGATTTCGTCGAAGTTTCTGCCGGTGGACAGCGGGTAATACAGTATCGTGCGGACTATGCCGTCCGGGTCTATGACAAACACCGCGCGCACAGCCTGAGTGTTTGACTGCCCGGGCTGAATCATGCCGTACTTGTTTGCCACCTCCATGCGCACATCCTCTATGAGCGGGAAGGTGACGTTTATATTTTTCTTGCCGTTCCACTCAAGCTCCTGTATTTTGCGCAGCCACGCTATATGCGAATACAAAGAATCTACCGAAAGCCCTACAAGCTCGGTGTTCAGCGCCTTAAACTCGTCTATCATCGAGCCGAAGGTCATGAACTCGGTTGTACATACCGGCGTGAAGTCGGCGGGGTGTGAAAATAAAATCACCCACTTGCCCGCATAATCCTGCGGGAACTTTATGTTTCCCTGCGTTGTGACAGCCTCAAAAGAGGGCGCCTTGTCGCCTATGAGAGGCATTCTGTTTTCGTTATCCATGGTAATACTCCTTTCTCAAACAGACAATTAAAGCAGCTCGCTTTCGAGGTCGGAAAGCATGATGTCCAAAGCTGTGATTCCGCCCTCGGCGGTGTACCATACTGCGGGGTGCTCTAAATAAATGAGATTTCCGTTGATGTATGCATCCGTTCCCATGACCAGCTCGTTTTCCATGATGTCCTTAGCAAGCTGTGCGCCGTCGGTTCCTATGGCTGCGTCGCGATCCATTACAAAGATGTAGTCGGGGTTCTTCTCCACTATAAACTCAAACGAGGCCTCGTTGCCGTGTGTGGAGGTGTCGATGTCTGCGTCAACACCTATGTTTTCAAAGCCCACTTCCACGCCGATGATTGAGCAGCGTCCGTCGTTGCCCAAGACGTTAAAGCTGCCGCTTGTGCACATGCCGACAATGGCGGTCTTTCCCTCCGATACGGTCTTCAGCTCGTCTATTCTTGCGCTGAAGTCCGTCATAAGCTCCTCAACCTTGTCCTCAAGCCCGAACATGGATGCGATGGTTGTTGCGTTCTTGCGAACGCTCTCGACAACTCCTATTTCAACATCTGTGGCAAGGTATACAACCGGCGCGATTTCGCTGAGCGCGTCATAGCTGCTTGAGAGGCGTCCGCCTATAAATATCACGTCCGGCTCGCATGCCATGACAGCCTCAAGGTCTGCTTCCTTGATAGTGCCGAGGTTTGCTATGTCGTCGTTTATGTAGTCCTGCAAATATTCAAGCGATGTGTCCGCAGTGCCGACTACCCTGTCCCCGACGCCCAGAGCATCAAGTATATCAAGGCTTGCCATGTCCAAAATCGCGATTCGCTCCGGATTATAGGGCACTTCAAGATCCGCGGTCTCCTTGCTCGCGTTAAGGCTCTGTATGGTTATGGTTTCGGGGGTCTGATCGGTCTGCTCCGTCTGTTCGGTCTGCTCCGTCTGACCGCCGGCGGTGGTCACGGCGCTGCCGTTATCTGTAGATCCGCAGGCAACCATTCCGGCCGCCATTGCAAGTATAAGCATTGCTGAAAGTATTCTTTTCATGTATTGTTTCTCCTTCTGCCGAATTTTCGGCTGTTTGTTTAGTAGTATATGGACAGCGGCTTGCCTTCGATGGTCAAGATCTCAAAGTCCACGCGGTATATCTGCGACAGGTTTTCTTTCGTCATCACCTCCTCAACGGTTCCGAATTTGGCGATCTTTCCGTCCTTGAATGCACATATGTAGTCGGAATAAAACGCCGCGTAATTTATCTCATGCAGTACCAGTATCACCGTCTTGCCAAGCTCGTCGCACAGCCGGCGGACGATTTTCATGGTGTTTGTCGCATGGTAAATGTCTAAGTTGTTTGTAGGCTCGTCGAGCAAAACATACTCCGTGTCCTGCGCTATCACCATGGCAATCAGCGCTCTTTGCCGCTGACCTCCGGACAGCTCGTCTATAAATCTGTCCTGAAACTCCTCAAGCTCCATATACGCTATGGCTCGATCGACAATCTTTTTGTCCTCCGCCGTGACGTGGTTGCCGGAGTACGGGAACCGCCCGAACGTCACAAGCTCCCGAACCGTAAGCTTCATCTGTATGTTGTTGCTTTGCGTTAAGATCGCAAGACGCTTTGACAGCTCCTTGCTTTTCCACTTGCTTATGTCCTTGCCGTCAAAATCGACAAGCCCGCTGTCGTGGGCGATAAGCCGTGAGATCATACCCATAACCGTCGATTTGCCCGCTCCGTTGGGGCCTATGAGCGAAAGAACCTTGCCCTTCGGAATTTCAAACGTGACGCCGTCAACTACCGTTTTGCCGTCATATTGTTTTGTAAGCTGTTTTACGTTCATATTCACACCTTCTTTCTCGTCAGGAGCAGGTACAAAAAGTAAAGTCCGCCGCCGACCGTGATGAACACGCTGACCGGCACAGAGTAGGAGTACACATGCTCAACTATCAGCTGCCCTCCGACAAGCACTATCATGCCGAACAGCGCAGAGCCGAGAATCAGCTGCGTATGCCTGTACGTTTTCAGAAGCTGCCTTGACAAATTGGCTATGATAAGCCCCAAAAACGATATCGGTCCGACCATTGCAGTGGCAACGGCTATGCAAAGCGTCACGCCGAGCAAGAGCCGGCGTATGCAGCGGTCATAGTCCACGCCGAGATTTATCGCCTGCTCCTTGCCGAGCGTCAGGACGTCGAGCAAAGCAAGCTCTTTTCTGAGCGCAAAGATGACGGCGGCCAAAAGCACCAGCGAGAAAATTATTATCTCGGAGTTTATATTGCTGAAGCTCGCAACAAGGGTGTTCAAAAGGCTGTCGTACTCGTTCGGATCCATCACTCGCGTGAGGGTGGTCTGTATGCTGCCGAAAAACGACGTGAGAACCGTTCCCACCAGCAAAACGTAAAGCACGTTGTGCTTTGTCTTTTTAAATATCCAGCTGTAGATGATAGTCGCGGTTATGCCCATCAGCACCACGTCCACCGCAAACGACAGGTTTGCATTGGTTGCGATCACGCTTGCAGAGCCTAAAAAGAACACCACAGCCGTGTGGATGAGGGTGTACAGCGAGTTCATGCCGAGAAGGCAGGGCGTGACAATCGTGTTGTTTATGACAGATTGGAACACCAGCGATGCCCCGCCGATGGAAAACGCCGTGATGAGCATTGCTATCAGCTTCGGCGCGCGGATTTTCATGGAATAGGAGAAGAGCTTTGCGTTTGCAAAGTTGACCTCTATGAGCATGTATCCCGCGGCGCACAAAAGGACTATCGCAGCCAAAATCAAAAGCTTGCGGCGGTTAGCGCGCACTGCTGCGGTATTCATCAGTCGGCACCTCCTTGCGGCTC
>DDJI01000085.1 GCA_002338885.1 Ruminococcus sp. UBA1828
AATGAGAAAAATGTGGATAATGTTTGCGTTCGGATCGGCGGCGTTTGCAGGTTTGACCTCTATACTTGCAAAATGCGGAATAAAAAAGACCGACTCAACCGCAGCAACGGCGATACGCACAATTGCCGTACTGGCTTTTTCGTGGCTGATGGTCTTTATAGTCGGCTCTCAAAGCGAAATTACAAGCATAAGCCTTAAAAGCTGGGTATTTTTAATTTTATCCGGAATAGCCACCGGAGCGTCATGGCTGTGTTATTTCAAAGCGCTTTCTTTAGGAGACATAAACAAGGTAGTCCCGATAGACAAATCGAGCACTGTTTTGACGATTATACTTGCGCTTATATTTTTCGGCGAAGAGATCACGCCGATAAAGCTTGCTGCGATAGTTTTAATAGCCGTCGGAACGTTTTTGATGATTCAAAAGAGAGAGACAAAAGCGTCATCGGGTGAAAAGGGCAAGTCTGCAGGCTGGCTTATTTACGCGCTTTTGTCTGCGGTGTTTGCAAGCTTAACTTCAATATTAGGAAAGATCGGAATAGACAACGTCGAATCCAATCTCGGCACAGCCATAAGAACGGCAGTGGTTTTGTTGATGGCGTGGATGATGGTGTTTATAACAAACAAGCAAAGCTCCGTCAAGCAAGTTGACAAAAAAGAGCTTTGCTTTATACTTGTCTCCGGCGTTGCCACCGGAGCGTCATGGCTGTGTTATTACAAGGCGTTGCAAGACGGACCTGCAAGCGTTGTCGTTCCGATTGACAAGCTGAGCATACTCGTAACAGTCGCGTTTTCCTACATAGTTTTTAAGGAAAAGCTGAGCGTTAAGTCGCTTGTGGGATTGATAATGATAGTTGTGGGAACTCTTATGATGATATAGCTGTGTCAGCCCGCGGTTTTGCCGTCGGGCTTTTTTGCGCTTTTCATGCGCTTATACGCAAAAGCAAAAGCGATCAGTATCAGCGGGAATATTACCCCGACTGCAAGTCCCGATTTCAGGCTTCCTCCTGCGCCTTCGGCTACAAAGCCGACGAGCGTAGGTCCGCTTGTACAGCCGAGGTCTCCCGCCAGCGCAAGCAGTGCAAACATTGCCGTTCCGCCCTTCGGACATTCGGAGGACGCTATGCTGAAAGAACCGGGCCAGAGTATGCCCACTGAAAGTCCGCACAGTCCGCATCCCACCAAAGACAAAACAGGTATAGGCGAAAGCACCACAAGCATATATGCCGCAACGCACAGCACCGAGCTGCCTATTATTAAATGAAGAAGGTTGATCTTAGTTGAGAACTTGGCATAAAAGACTCTTGCACAGCCCATCAAAATAGAAAACATGCACGGCCCTGCAAGGTCTCCGACAGCTTTCGGTATGCCCAAGCTGCTTTCGGCAAACGCGGACGCCCATTGAGTCATTGAAAGCTCCGCAGCGCCTGCGCAGAACATCAGCACGACGAACACCCAAAACGTTTTAAGCGAAAAGAGCTTTTTGAGCGGCATGCTTTCGTTGTCCTCCGTCAGCTTTGCTATAGGGACTCTTGAAAACATGACGGCGTTTACTATCGGGATAACAGCCCAGATGCAGCACATTATTCTCCAGTTTTCTCTGCCGAACAGGGCGAAAAACGCAGTTGAGATAGCTATTACGCCAACCGATCCCCAGCAGTAGAAAGAGTGCAAAAGGCTCATCTCGGACGATTTGTTATCAGTCGGGCAAGCCTCGACAATCGGGCTGACAAGAACTTCGATGAGTCCTCCTCCGACAGCATAAAGCATGACGGAAATCATAAGCCCCGCATATGGGTTTGGCAGAATATCGGGCAAAAACGACATGCCTATAAGGCCGGACGCCGCAAATACATGAGCGGAAACTATGCACGTGCGGTAGCCTATGACGTCTACAAACTTTGTGCTCAGCAGGTCTATGAGTAGCTGAACAAAAAAGTTAAGTGTTGTGATCAGCGTTATCTGAGATATTGAAATCTGAAATTCTGTGTTGAACGTTATGTACAAAAGCGGTGCAAAGACGTTTACAATCGCCTGAGTTATATAGCCGATATATGAGCAGTAAATAGTGTTTCTATAGTTTAATTTCATACTTTAGTCTCCGTAAACAAAAGAAATGCCGATGCATGCTCAGTATATAAAGGCACAATGAAAAATATGCGCTGCTGCGCTTTGGATTGCGTGATGTCTTCCCTCCGGCACAGACCGCATCGAATCAGAGCATTAAGCACAGGCAGCGGGCATTATCAGATATTGGCCTCAAACTTTGCGATGTCTTCCCTCTTGCCGCAGACCACCACTGTGTCCGAGCTGTAAACAGGCGTATCGGGTCCTATATCGGTAGTTATGGAATCGCCGTGTTTTAGAGCGATCAAGTTAAGGCCGTATTTATTTCTGAAACCGTATTTCACAACCGTCATGCCCTCCGGAACATCGGTGAGAACCATTTCGGTTATGTCCACTTCTCCGCTTATGGTTATGTACTCAAGGATTTTTGAGGATGTGAGCTTCTTTGCAAGCCTGATTGCGCTGTCGCGCTCGGGATAAACCACTTCCGCTCCGAGTTTTTCAAGGACGGCTCCATGCTCAGTGCTCGACGCTTTAGCTATCACCTTTTTGACGCCCAACTCAATTGCGTTTAGGGTGGTGAGTATGCTTGTATCCATCTGCTCGCCTATGCAGATTATCACGGTGTCGCAATTTCTTATGCCGCAATCATGCATGATTTCCTTTGTAAGTCCGGAAACAACAAACGCATTGTCCGTGTAGTCGAGCATGTCCTTTATTTTTTGCGGGTCACGATCCAAAACTATTATTTCTGCACCCATCTGTGCTAAGCTCTTAGCCAGCGCCGCGCCGAAGCGTCCCGCGCCTATTATTCCGTATATATCTGTAACCGGTTTTTTAATTCTTCTCATAGTTGATGTTCTCCGTTTCACATTTCACAAGTACAAAATTTACTCCTGATGCGATGCGTCCGGATGCAACGCATCCGTATGCTCGGCGAGGTGTCTTTTGATCGCCTCAAATGTTTCGTCGCTGATGTCGTGCTCAATCTTGCATGCGTCTTCAACGGCAACCTTTTCATCCACGCCGAGCATTACAAAGAGCTTGGTCAGAATTGTATGCCGCTCATAAATTTTTGTGGCTATTGAAAGCCCCGATTCCGTCAAATACAAATGCCCGTTTCCGTCCACAGTCAGATATCCGTTGTCCTTAAGAAGTCCGACGGCTCTGCTTATACTTGGCTTAGAAAAGTGCATTTCGTCCGCTAAGTCGCGGGATATGACATATTCATTTCTTTGTGAAAGAAGATATATAGTCTCAAGATACATTTCTCCCGATTCAGCAAGATGCATTATGTTACCTCCAAGTAATCATGTTTTTTAAATGTCAGTCCGTGTGTAACGCTTGATTTTCAAATACGATAAATGCGCACTTGAGAATTAAGATACATCACCGCATTAGAATTGACAGCTGCATATGTTTTAAATAATTGCAGCTGTCACTATACTTAATTCTAAAATTTTAATCGCCCGTTGTCAATACGAAAAGATATCTTAAAAAGATACTAAACAAAAATAATTTAAGGTAAGTCGGCTTTGCTGCGGCGAGATTGACCATGATGACAAATCGTCCGCCACGATTATACCCCCTTACCGTCTTATTTCTTATGCCATATATCCTTAACTATAAATTCAGTATGTACGATGCTTGGAATTCCGCCGTTCTCTAAGCGCTTGTTATTTCCTTCCTCGCACCAAAAACATATTTTGTCGGCGGACTCCAAAACGACTACGGTTTCTACCATGTTTTTTGACTTTCCGATAGTATACTCTGTTGCTTCAAAAAGCATTGTTGCGGTATTGCTGTCTGTGTCAAGTTTAAATTTTAACACAGTGTCAATTGTCCCGAGCGTTTCGTCGTCGTCAGCTTTCTTAAACGCCATGCACATGCGAACAAATTTTGCAAAGTTATTTGTGTTTATTTTCTTGTCTTCGCCCGTCAGTTCATTCGCCACTGCAAAAATATGTTTTATGTTATTAACAATCTTAGTA
>DDJI01000093.1 GCA_002338885.1 Ruminococcus sp. UBA1828
CAGGCCGTCATGAAGTCCGGCAACTATGCATATATAGGCAGAAAGCAGAAGAAGCGTGAGTTCCGTCAGCTTTGGATAGCGAGAATTTCCGCTGCTGCTAAGGCAAACGGAATCAACTATTCTACACTCATGAACGGCGTTAAGAAAGCCGGCATTGTACTGAACAGAAAGATGCTTTCCGAGATAGCCATCAACGATCCTGCAGGTTTTACCGCAATTGTTGAGAAGGCAAAGGCAGCGCTTAACTGATAAATAAAAAACACGCTCGCACGCGGGCGTGTTTTCTTAATAATACGGGAATGATTTTAAGATGACGGACGCACTTTATTTAAAGGATATATCGAGCAGGGAAAACCCGCTTGTCAAGAGGTACGCTAAGCTGAGGGACTATAAAAAATACCGCAGCGAGCTTGGGATGTTTGTAATAGAGGGCGCAAGGCTTTGTGCCGATGCCGCTGCGGAAGGAATGGAGCTTGAGTACGGCTTTATCACGCACAGGGCAGCCGAAAAATATCCCGACACCGCCGATGCGCTGCATAAGGCTTTGGGGGACAGGCTGTACTTTATACCGGAGGAGCTTGCGCAGGTTCTGAGCGACACAAAAGGCTCGCAGGGAATATACTGCTGCGTCAAAATCCGAACACTTGACAAAATCACCTCCGCTGATAAAATAAATGACGGCGGAAAATACCTTGTACTCAATAATTTGCAGGATCCCGGCAATATCGGCACCATAATCAGGGCTGCCGATGCGGTGGGAATAGACAGGGTATATCTTTGCTCCTGCTGCGATATATATAACCCGAAGACTGTCCGCTCTGCAATGGGCTCGATGTTCAGGGTTAAACTGACGGATAACGACAACTACGCGGATGTGATTTCGTCGCTCAAAGACGCCGGCGTAACTACATATGCGTCTGTCATAGACAGCAGCGCGCAAAGCCTTCGGGATACCGTGTTTGACAGAAGATCCGCAGTCGTAATAGGAAACGAGGGCAACGGACTGTCCGAAGAGGACGCCGATGCCTGCGATAAGAAAATCACCATTAAAATGAAGGGAAATATAAATTCCCTCAACGCAGCTTCCGCAGCATCTATTATGCTGTGGGAAATGACAAGGACGGAGGAATGATGATGGGCGAGTCTATATCCGAGCTCAAATACTGGATGTGGTTCACTATGGCGTTTGGACCTGCAAATCCGAGAAAGTGGAATGCGCTGCCTTACTACGGCACCGCCAAGCAGGCATACGAGAAAATAAGCGGCGGAGACCTTTCTCACGTTTCCGAGCAGGACCTCAAGGGCGTAAAAGCCGCCACAATGGAAAAAGCCGAAAAGATGATCGAGTACTGCAACTCACACAATATAAACATGTACAGCTATGACGACCCGGATTATCCCGAAAGGCTTCGTCAGATATATAACCCGCCGTCACTTTTGTTTGCAAGCGGCAGCTTAAAGGGCTTAAACGATGCAGTGGTTATCGCGGCTGTCGGAACGAGAAGACCGAGCAGATATACCGTCGAGGTGACGGAGAGGATTTGCCGCGACCTCGCTCAGGCAGGCGTGGTGATAGCGAGCGGAATAGCTGTAGGACTTGATTCCGTGTGCCTGAGATCCGCCATGCACGCAAGGGGAAAGGTCATATCTGTTCTTCCCTGCGGACTAAACTGCAACTATCCTAAGGAAAACGCCGACGCAAAGAAGGTTATAGCCAGGATGGGTGCGGTTTTGAGCGAGTATTTCCCCGATGACAGACCGTCGTCTGCATATTTCAGAGCAAGAAACAGAGTCCTCTCGGGAATTGCTCTCGGAGCATTCATAACTCAAGCCGGCATAGGCAGCGGAGCGCTCAGCACAGCTTCCTTTGCAGCTGCACAGGGTAAGGACATTTTCTGCATACCGCCTCACGAGCTGTTTCACGACGAGTATGCGGGAGTTATCGGACTGCTCAGGGACGGCGCAACGCCGGTGTTTGACGCAAGGGATATACTCAATCAATATTACGGCGTGTATGCGCATAAGCTGAATCCCGACGCCGATATCTTTAAAATAAAGGGCGACCGCGACCTCTTCTCGAGAACAGAACAGGATAAATCCGAGTCCGGCAAGCAGCCTGCACCGCCGCCGAAGCAAAAAGCTCCTGCTAAAAAGCATGAGCAGCCGCAGACGGAGGAGAGCAGCGACCGAGACAGCAGTGACCGAGACAACAGCGACCGAGACAGCAACGGCAGAGTGTTTATCAGCAACGTCATCGACAGCGATGACATTAAGGTGCCGTCTGAACATCCGATCGTGTATGCTTTGTCTGACGACAAGAAAAAGATACTCGACTTTATCAGTCAAAACGGCACAGTCCTGTTTGATGAGATAGTCGAGGCGGCATCCGATATTGACGATGTGGAAACCGTCCTCACGGAGCTTGAGCTTGACGGCTTTATACACACCCTCTCGGGAAACAGGTACGAGATGAATAAATTTTAACTATATTAAATTATGAGGTCTTTATTTAATGTCTGATTTGATAATTGTTGAGTCACCCTCAAAAATTCATACGGTAAAAAGAACCTTAGGAGCNNGAGCGGGCTATGACGTTGTGGCGTGCGCGGGTCATGTAAGAGACCTCCCAAAGTCAAAGCTCGCCGTTGACGTTGAGCACGGATTTGAGCCGACATATGTCGATATAGCCGGCAAAGAAAACATAATCAAAGATATAAAAAAGCGCGCTAAGAAGTCGGATCATGTTTACTTCGCAACCGACCCCGACCGTGAGGGAGAGGCGATATCATGGCACTTAGCATGCATGCTCGGCTTCGACTTAAACGACAAAAACCGCGTCACGTTTAACGAGATAACCAGAACGGGCGTAGAGGCCGGAATGGCTGCACCGAGATCCATAGACATGAACATAGTAAACGCACAGCAGGCGAGAAGAATCCTCGACAGAATCGTGGGATATAAGCTTTCTCCTTTCCTGTGGAAGAAGGTAAGACGCGGCCTGTCGGCAGGAAGAGTTCAGTCTGTTGCGGTGAGGATGATCGTTGACAGGGAAGATGAGATAAACAGCTTTACTCCGGTGGAATACTGGACGATTGAGGCTAAGCTGTCGTCAAAAGCAAAAGGCTCAAAGAAGGTTTTCACCGCAAAGCTTTCAACGGTTGACGGCGCAAAGCCTGCGCTCAACTGCAAGGACGACGCGGACGCCGTTTTGAGCAGACTTGACGGCGCACAGTTTACCGTGGCGTCTGTCAAAAACGGCACCAGAACCAAAACCCCCGCAGCTCCGTTTTCCACTTCGACATTACTTCAGGAAGCGTCTCAAAGACTCGGCTATAACGCAAGAAGAACCATGAGCGTGGCGCAGGAGCTGTATGAAGGCGTTGACGTGGAGGGGATAGGCGCCGTCGGTCTTATCACGTATATGAGAACCGACTCATTAAGAGTGTCCGAAGAGGCAAAATCCGCCGCCGCCGAATTTGTCAGAAACACTTACGGAAGCGAGTACCTCCCCGAAAAGCCCAGAGTGTATAAATCAAGAGACAACAATATTCAGGACGCACACGAAGCAATACGTCCCACCATGGCCGATTTGACTCCGGAAAGGGCGAAAAGCTCGTTGACTAACGATCAGTATAAGCTGTATAAACTCATCTGGTCGAGATTCATCGCCAGCCAGATGGCCGACTGCATACTCAGCACCACCGCGGCGTCGGTTGAGGCAAACGGATGCGTGTTTAAAGCCTCCGGATTCAGCGTGAAATTTGACGGTTTTACGGCGCTGTATGAGGAGACAAAGGACGACAGTGAACAGTCAAGCGTCCTTCCGCCACTTGAAAAGTCGGAAGTGCTTGACCTTAAATCGCTTGACGGCTTGCAGCACTTCACACAGCCGCCGGCAAGATATACCGAAGCGTCTTTAATAAAGGCGTTCAAGGAGTACGGCATAGCAAGACCTTCAACCTATGCCACCACGATAACCACAATACTTCAGCGCTCGTACGTTGAAAGAGACGGAAAGCAGCTCAAGCCCACCCCGTTAGGCGTCGTGACTACTCAGCTCATGAAGGAAAACTTTAAAGACATAGTTGACCTTAAATTCACCGCTGAAATGGAGTCTCAGCTCGATGAAATAGAGCTTGGACACAGAGATTGGCGCGAGACGCTGAGCGATTTTTACGACGGCTTTGAAAAGTCGCTTGAAAAGGCGGAGGCAAAGCTTGAGGGCAAGCGCGTGAAGATACCTGATGAAAAGACGGATCAGATATGCGAGGTTTGCGGCAGACCTATGGTTATAAAGATAGGCAAATACGGAAAGTTTCTTGCATGCACCGGATTCCCCGAGTGCACAAACACTAAAAAGCTTGTAACCGAGACCCCCGGAAAATGCCCGTATTGCGGCAAAAAGATTCTTCAGAAAAAGACCCAAAGGGGAAAGAAGTTCTTCGGATGCGAGGACAATCCCAAGTGCAACTTCATGACATGGGACGTTCCGACTGCCGAACTTTGCCCTAAGTGCTCATCCACCCTTTTTAAAAAGGGCGGCGCGAAGGGCAAGCTCATATGCTATAAACCCGGATGCGGATATGAAAAGGACTTGTCTGAGGACAGCGGCCGGACGGATAAAGCTCAGTCGGAAGGTTAAACCGCTATGACAGTCAAGGTTGTCGGAGCCGGACTTGCGGGCTGCGAAGCGGCATGGCAGCTTGCAAACGCCGGTATAGATGTAGAGCTTTATGAAATGAAGCCGCTAAAGTATACTCCCGCTCATAAATACAGCGGTTATGCGGAGCTTGTTTGCTCAAACTCTCTCAAGGCTCAAAGATTAGAATCGGCAGCGGGGCTTTTGAAAGAGGAAATGCGAAGACTCGGATCACTGTGCATGGACGCCGCGCAGCACACTTGCGTGCCCGCCGGCGGAGCGCTTGCTGTTTGCAGAGAGGAGTTTTCCGATTTCATAACCGATAAGATAAATTCCAGCCCGAAAATCAAGGTTGTTCACGAAGAGGTCACAACTATACCTGACGGGTATGTTATAATCGCTACAGGACCGCTTACAAGCGAGCCTCTTTCAAAGAGCATAGGCGAGCTTGTAGGAGAAAACTATCTTTACTTTCATGACGCGGCAGCGCCTATAGTCACGGCTGAAAGCCTTGACAAATCGCTTGTATTCGAGGCGTCAAGGTATGACAGAGGCGACGCGGATTATCTAAACTGCCCGATGAATAAAGACGAGTATCTTGAGTTTTATTACGAGCTTGTAAATGCCGAGACCGCACCGCTGCATGACTTTGAGCAAAAAGATGGCTTTACGGTGTATGAAGGCTGCATGCCTATAGAAGTCCTTGCCAAGCGCGGGGAGGATACCATGCGCTTCGGCCCGCTCAAGCCGGTCGGACTTGTCGATCCGAGAACTTCAAGGCGTCCGTACGCCGTCGTGCAGCTGAGAAAGGAAAACAACGCCGGAACGCTGTATAACCTCGTCGGCTTTCAGACAAACCTCAAGTTCGGCGAGCAAAAAAGAGTGTTCTCGCTGATACCGGGGCTTGAAAACGCAGAGTTTGTCAGGTACGGCGTCATGCACAGAAATACGTACTTAAACTCTCCCGAGCTTCTTAACAGGCATTTTTGCTTTAAAGGCGACCAAAGAATATACTTTGCCGGACAGATGAGCGGCGTGGAGGGGTATATGGAGTCGGCTGCAAGCGGAATATATGCGGGACTTTCTTTGGCAAGGCGGCTGAACGGCTTGGATGAGATAACCCTTCCGGAGGACACTATGATAGGCGCACTGTCGGCATACGTAGAAAAAGGTTCGCCATCCGGATTTCAGCCCATGGGAGCTAATATGGGCATACTGCCCGAGCTTCCGGAAAAGATAAAGAATAAGCAGGAAAAATACGCCGCGCTGGCTAAAAGGGCGCTTTCGTCGCTCGAACGGGCGCTGCACGGCGGCAGTTGTGATAAATAACGCAGGAAACGAGGTATTTTTATGAGGATAATTATTGACGGCTTCGGAGGAGATAACGCGCCGCTTGAGGTTTTAAAGGGCGCTGCAAGGGCGAAAAAAGAACTCGGCGTGGATATAACCGTGACCGGTGACAAGGACAAAATCGACGCATGCGCAAAGGAAAACGGAATAGATCTGAGCGGCATCGAGATTTACCATGCGCCCGACGTGATAGACGTGTGCTGCGATCCCGCAAAAATACTCAAGGAACACAAGGACTGCTCAATGGCGGCGGGACTTAAGCTTTTGCGTGACGGAGCAGGCGATGCATTTGTTTGCGCAGGTTCTACCGGAGCGCTCGTGTTCGGCGCTACATTTATAGTTAAAAGGTTGAAGGGCATAAAGCGCGCAGCGCTTGCAACCGTTGTTCCGACAGCAAAAACCCCCTGCATGATACTCGACGTAGGAGCAAATGCCGATTGCAGACCGGAAATGATTGCGCAGTTCGGCGTAATGGGCTCTGCGTACATGAGCAAGCATATGAAAATCGAAAACCCGAGGGTTGGACTTGCAAATATCGGCTCTGAGCCTACAAAGGGCAGAGAGCAGGAGCTTGAGTCTTATGACAGACTCAGCCGCGCCCCGATAAACTTTATCGGAAACGTCGAGGGAAGAGATATACCTCTCGGCGGAGCGGACGTAGTTGTTGCGGATGGATTTACCGGAAACATGATACTTAAAACCATGGAGGGCATGGGAAAGTTCTTCTCTATGGCTCTCAAGGATATGTTTAAGAGCGGCGTCAGCTCAAGCGTAGGCGCTTTGCTTATGAAGAACAGCCTCATGGCGTTCAAAAAGAAGATGGATTATACGGAGTACGGCGGAGCGCCGCTTTTGGGCACCGCAAAACCCGTAATTAAGGCACACGGAGCATCTAACGAAAATGCGTTCTTTAACGCTATACGCCAGGCTAAGATTTTCGTGGAGACTAAGGTCATAGATGAAATATCATCTGCTCTTGCGGAGATCAAAGCAGGAGAAAGTGAAGAAGATGGACAGGCTAAATGAATTTGAAAAAAAGATAGGATACACATTCAAAAACAAAGATCTTTTGTTTGAAGCGCTCACTCATTCGTCCTATGCCAACGAATCAAAACACCGCTATCGCTCAAACGAAAGGCTTGAGTTTTTGGGCGATTCGGTTTTGTCGATAGTTGTTTCGGAGTATCTTTTTGAGACGTATACAAACTATCCCGAAGGTGAGCTGAGCAAGACAAGGGCTACCCTTGTGTGCGAAAAGACGCTTGCAGCCTTTGCAAGAAAGATAGATTTAGGCGAGTATATAGTATTCGGAAAGGGCGAGCTACAAAACGGCGGAAAAGAACGCCCATCTATACTTTCCGATGCGTTTGAGGCGGTGATAGCCGCAATATACCTCGACGGCGGTTTGGAAGCTGCAAGAAAGCACATTATGAAGTTTTTGCCCAAAGACGTAAAGGAAGCCGTGGCAAAGGCGTATGACGACTACAAAACAATACTTCAGGAAATCATTCAGAAAAACCCCGAGGAAGCTGTTGAATATAAGCTTGTGTCGGAGTCCGGACCGGATCACAACAAATCGTTCACCGTTCAGGTGCTGTTAAACTCAAACGTCATAGGAGAGGGAACCGCAAGCTCCAAAAAGCATGCCGAGCAGCTTGCGGCAAAGCAGGCGCTTGAGCTGATGGGTGCCGTTCATGAGTAAGCACGCTAATTTGTCTATATTCGTGCCGCATGTCGGCTGCCCTCATAAATGCTCGTTTTGCAACCAAAACACAATAACCGGCTCGTCTGACATCCCGCACGCCGCCGACGTAAAAGCTGTCTGCGAACAGGCAATTTCCGAAGGGGTAGACCCTAAAGAAACCGAAATTGCTTTTTTCGGAGGAAGCTTTACTGCCGTCCCAAGGGCATATATGCTTGAGCTGCTCGAAGCTGCCAGGGAGTATGTAAAAAAGGGCTTTTCGGGCGTGCGCCTTTCAACCCGCCCCGACGCCATAACCCCTGAGATTCTTGGCATACTTAAAAAATACGGCGTCACATCAATTGAGCTTGGCGCACAGTCGATGTGTGACGATGTGCTTTCGGCAAACGAACGCGGGCACACCGCAAAAGACGTATCAGATGCCTCAAAGCTTATAAAGGACTACGGTTTCAGCCTGGGACTTCAGATGATGGTCGGACTGTATAAATCGACGCCCGAAAAAGATATATACACCGCAAAAAAGCTTATAGAGCTTGAGCCGTCAGAGGTGAGAATATACCCTGTGGTGGTGCTTGAAAATACCAAGCTCGGCGAGCTGTATAAGTCAGGCGAGTATAAGACGTACAGCCTTGAAACGGGCGTAGAGGTGTGCGCCACGCTTTTAGACATGTTTGAGCGCGAAAATATAAGGGTGATAAAGTTAGGACTTCATGCGTCGTGCGACGTTGAGCATGATATGCTGGGCGGCATATATCATCCGGCGCTGAGAGAGCTGTGCGACGGCATAAGATTCAGACGCTGCATGGAGCGGCTTGCCGCCGACTCGGGCGTCAGGGATCGCTGCACGTTTTTAGTGAACCCGAGGGACTTGTCAAAGGCTTTGGGTCAGCACAGATGCAATATAGTTTATTTTAAATCAAAGGGAATTGACGTGACGGTAAAGCCTGATGCTAAGGTTGCAAAGGGCGTCGTACTGTCAGATACGGAGGGCGGAAGTTGTACTTAAAATCACTTGAGCTGCACGGCTTTAAATCCTTTCCCGATAAAACTGTTTTGGAGTTCGGAAAGGGACTTACGGCTGTCGTCGGCCCAAACGGAAGCGGAAAGAGCAATATAGGCGATGCTGTTCGCTGGGTTTTAGGCGAGCAGTCGTCAAAGACTTTGCGCGGCGGAAAGATGGAAGACGTAATATTCGGCGGCACTGCTCTCAGAAAACCGGTGAGCTTTGCATCCGTCACCCTCAACATATCCAACGAGGACCGCACACTTGAGATCGACTCTGACAATGTCAGCATCATGCGAAGGCTGTGGCGAAACGGCGAAAGCGAATACCTGATAAACGGCGCACAGGTCAGATTGAAGGACGTGCTGGAGCTGTTTATGGACACCGGCTTAGGACGCGACGGCTATTCAATAATAGGCCAGGGAAGAGTTGCGGACATAGTCGGCTCAAAGTCAAACGAGCGCCGCGAAATATTTGAAGAAGCCGCGGGAATATCAAAGTTCAGATATAAAAAAGAGGAAGCTCAAAGAAAGCTTGCCTCGGCGGAGGACAACATACTTCGCTTAAAGGATATACTTTCGGAGCTTGAGGGACGTGTCGAGCCGCTGAGAATACAGTCGGAAAAGGCAAAGAAGTACCTCGAGCTTGCATCGCGCAGAAAAACACTCGAAATTTCCGTTTGGGTTTACAACCTTGAGGCCACAAAGGCTGCGCTTGCAGACCTTGAAAACAAGCTGCTCGTTTCAAACGGCGAGTATGAGATGCTGTCTAATGAGATAGATGCCCTTGAGGACAAGGCACAGGAGCTTGCTGCAAAGCGCAGACAGTGCGATGCAGCGGCAGACGACTATCGGGCGAGAATTTCCGCCTTGAACGAGTCAAACGCCACCGCTGCAGCGGACATAGCCGTTTATAACAACAATATAAAGCACTACAGCGAGCAGATTTCCGATATTAAGCAAAGAAAAGAGCAGCTTTTAAAGTCCGAGTCGGAGACATGGTCGGCAATAAACGCAAAGCAGGATGAAATATCCGCAATAGAAAACGGCAAAAAAGAGCTTTCGGCGGAGGTTTGCGAGCTTGAAACAAAGCTTGCAAAGCTCACTGATGAAGCGGACAAGTTCTCGGAACAGATGTCCGGATTTTCCGATCAGCTGAATAAGCTGTACATAAAGCGCTCAGAGCTTAGGTTTGCATCCGAAAATGCGGCGGCGACAGCTGCCGAAGCAAAGGAGCGCTCAAAAGAATGCGAGAGCCTTGTCGGCGGCGCGGAGCAGGGCCTTGAAAGCGCCGAAGCGGAACTTAGCGACGTTGTCGGCGGCATGGCTGATGTTGAAAAGGCGATATCGGAGCATCAAAATAAGCTTGCCGGATTTAATATGCTGCTGCAAAAGAAATCGGAGCAGTTAAAAGCCGCAACGGCAGAGTATAACGAGTCGGAAGTGAGCATAGGCAGCACCGTATCGCGCAGACAGATGCTCATGGAGCTTGAAAAGAGCATGGAGGGCTTTTCGGGCAGCGTAAAGAGCATAGTTTCAGCGGGAAGGTCGGGACGACTTCGCGGCATACGAGGTGCTGTTGCGGGACTTATATCGGTAGAGCCTAAGTACAGCCTTGCAATAGAGACGGCTCTCGGAATGGGGCTTCAAAATATCGTAGTCGATAACGAGGAGTGCGCAAAGGCCGGAATACGCTATTTAAAGAGCACAAACGGCGGAAGAGCGACGTTTTTGCCGCTCACATCCGTAAAAGTCTCAGATTCGCGCTCGCTTGCCGTTAAAGAAAAAGGTCTTGAGATGGCTGAGGGATATGTCGGCGCAGCAAGTGAGCTTGTTTCGTGCGACGATGAGTACAAAGACATAGTCAGCTACCTTTTGGGAAGAATAGCTATTGCGGAGGACATAGATCTCGCGGCAAACATAGCAAAAAAATATGGCTATAAGTTCAAGATAGTAACCCTCGACGGACAGGTGATAAACGCCGGCGGATCCTTTACCGGCGGCAGCTCATCGAGGTCGGCAGGTATGCTTTCGAGGAAAAACGAAATAGACGAGCTTTCAAGAACACTTGAACATGCCGAAAAGAAAAACAAGCTGTTAAAAGACAGACTGTCATCCCTCACAGCCGAAACGCAAAAGCTCGGCTTTGACGTAGAGGGCGAAAAGGACGCCGTGTCAAGCGCGGAAGCGGATAAGATAAGGTTTGACGGCGAGAAAAAGCGCATAGAGCTTGTGATTGAGCAGCAAAAGGCGAGAATTTCAGAGCTTAAAAAACAGCGCGAGGAAAGCGAACGCACCGTGCTTGAGGCACAAAAGACCATCTCGGACAGCGAGAAAGAGCTTACGGACGTGAACGGCGAAATTTCACGCCTTGAGGAGCTTGTCAACAGCGCAAGCGAAAAGAGCGGACAGTCAAAAAACCTCCGTGCCGAGCTTTCAAACGAAATATCGGGCAAGCGTTTAAAGCTTGTGGAACTCGGCAAGGATATAGAAGCGGCACAGCTTTATATTTCGTCTTTGAAGGACGGCATGGAAAGCTCAAAGACAGTCGCTGCCGAGTACGATAAAAAGATGCAGGAGCTTGGCGCGCTGCTTGATACGGAGAAAGAAAACATAAAGGATCGCACCGAGGGCGTGGAGTCGGCAAAAGCCACAATAACCACGCTTGAAGCGAGAATCAAGCAGGAAATCGCAGCGTCGATTGAAAACGAAAGGCTTGAAAACGAAACACGCCGTGATCAAAAGACAAGACTTGAGCGCAGGGAACAGACATCCTCAGAGGTATCAAGGCTCACCGAAAAGACCAACAGCCTTCGTGCCGACAGCGAGTCTGTAATAAGTCAGCTGTGGGAGTCGTATAACATGACTGCCGCGGAGGCTGCCGATGATGCCGTAAAGCTTGAGGATATCGGCGAGGCTCGGAAAAACCTCAACGAGCTTAAAAGCAAGATAAGGGCTTTAGGCTCGGTGAATACAGACGCCATAGACGAGTATAAGGATGTTTCTCAAAGATACGAGTTTTTGTCGGGACAGCTTGGGGATGTACTCAAGTCAAAATCGGAGCTTGAGCGCCTTATAGGCGATCTGACAAAGAACATGCGGGATATATTCTCGGACAGCTTCGCAAAGATAAATGAGAACTTTAAAAAGACATTTGTAGAGCTGTTCGGCGGCGGCACGGGCGAGCTGAAGCTGACTGATCCGGACAATGTTTTGGAGTCGGGCATAGAGATCAACGTCGCGCCTCCGGGAAAGGTAATAAAAAATCTTTCGCTTTTGTCCGGCGGAGAGCAGGCTTTTGTTGCAATCGCAATATATTTTGCTATACTTAAATTAAGGCCGTCGCCTTTTTGCATACTCGATGAGATTGAGGCGGCGCTCGACGACGTAAACGTAACAAGGTATGCGCAGTACTTAAGAAACTTCACCGACACCACTCAGTTTATATTGATAACGCACCGCCGCGGAACAATGGAAGAGGCGGATGTGCTTTACGGCGTTACAATGCAGGAAAAAGGCGTTTCAAAGCTTTTAAAGATGGACGTGTCGGACGCATCGTTTACGGAAGATAACTAAAAGGAGACAATGATATATGGGGTTTTTCGATAAGCTGAAAGCGGGACTTTCAAAGACAAAATCGAGCCTTGTGGAGGGCATAAATTCCCTTCTTTCAGGCTCAAAGGCTATAGATGACGACTTTTACGACGAGCTTGAAGAGACGCTCATTCTTTCAGACCTCGGCCTTAAAACGTCGGAGGATATAGTCAGCAAGCTCCGCGCCAAGGTAAAGGCTGAAAAAATATCCGACCCCGACGCCGTAAAGCAGGCGATAAAGGACATAATAGCCGATATGTTGGGCGAGGATAAGCCGCTTGATTTGTCTACAAAGCCGTCTGTAATACTTGTAATAGGCGTGAACGGAGCCGGCAAAACCACTACCATAGGCAAGCTCGCATATAAGCTCATAAACGAGGGCAAAAAGGTGCTTGTAGCTGCTGCCGATACGTTCAGAGCCGCCGCAATAGACCAGCTTCAGGTGTGGTGCGACAGAGCCGGCGCGGATATAATCAAGCACAGCGAAGGCTCCGACCCCGCATCGGTGGTGTATGACGCGATGGACGCCGCAAAGTCAAGAGATGTTGACGTGGTTATAGTGGACACTGCGGGAAGGCTTCACACAAAGAAAAACCTCATGCAGGAGCTGTCCAAAATATCAAAGATAGTTCACACAAAGGCAGAGGGATGCTCTTTGGAAGTGCTTATAGCGCTCGATGCGACTACCGGTCAAAACGCTGTAAATCAGGCGAGGGAGTTTAACGAGGTTGCAGACATAACCGGAATCATCCTGACAAAGCTTGACAGCACGTCTAAGGGCGGAATAGTCATACCCATATCAAACGAGCTGAACATACCGGTAAAGCTTATAACCGTCGGTGAAAAGATAGAGGATATACAGCCGTTTTCGGCTAAGGATTTTGCAAACGCTCTGTTTGAGAGCTGATAAGGAAAGAGGCAGCGATGGATCTTATACTTGCGTCAAATAACAAGGACAAGTTAAAGGAAGTAAAAAGAATACTTTCCCCCTACGGCTTTAACGTAAAGTCGCAAAGCGAGGCGGGAATACATCTTGAGGCGGAGGAAACCGGCACGACGTTTGCCGAAAACTCCGCAATAAAGGCAAAAGCCCTTTACGATATAATACATAAGCCTGTGATAGCTGATGATTCGGGGCTTGAGGTGGACGCTTTGGGAAAGGAGCCTGGCGTTTATTCGGCGCGATACGGCGGCGAAGGCGTGGACGATATAGGCAGGTGCTATCTTGTCTTGAACAAGCTTGATGGCGTGCCCGATTCAAAGAGAACCGCAAGGTTTGTCTGCGTCATAACCTATATAGACGAAAACGGCGAAATGACGCAGTTTGACGGAAAAATAGAGGGCAGAATAGGCTACGAGAGAATAGGGGATAACGGGTTCGGATACGACCCCATATTTGTAGTCGGGGACAGAACTCTCGCTCAGTATTCCGAAGATGAGAAGAACGCGGTGAGCCATCGCGGCGAGGCGCTCAGAAAGCTTGAGGAATATTTAAAGACAAAAATAAGGTAACGAAAGGCGGATGTGAATGCTTACTTCAAAGCAGCGCGCATACCTCAAGAGCATAGCGGCAGGACTTGAGCCGGTGTTTCAGATAGGAAAGGGCGGCATAAACGACGCCCAGGTTGCGCAGATAGACGATTATTTAAGGGCGCATGAGATAATTAAAATAAAATGCCTTGACAATTCGCTGTACACATCGGCGGAGGCCGCAAGGGAAATAGCCGAGAGAATCGGCGCGGAAGTTGTGATAACCATAGGCTCAAAGGCGGTGCTGTATAAGCGCAACCCCGAAAAGCCGGTAATAGATGTGAACGTGTAAGCCATGAGAATTGTCATATTCGGCGGAACGTTTAATCCCATACACAACGGGCACATGAAAGTAATAAAATCCGCCGTTAAACTGCTTTCGCCCGACAGATTTATATTGATGCCCGCACATATCCCGCCGCACAAGTCGGCTAAGGACCTCGTTTCTGATGTACACAGGATAAACATGTGCCGCGAGGCGGTCAAGGACATTGCCGGCGTTGAAGTCAGCGATTACGAGATGCAGCTTGGCGGAAAGAGCTATACCGTAAACACTTTAGAGCACTTCAGGACGGAACATCCGGACGACGAGCTGTGTTTTCTCATGGGAAGCGACATGTTGAAAAGCTTTTCCGGATGGTTTCATGCTGACAGGATAATGGAGCTTGCATCTTTGGCGGTGTTTGCAAGAAATCCCGAAGACGCAAAAACAATAGACCGTGACGCAGATGAGATAGTTAGAAAGCGCGGCGGAAAGTGCGTCGTTCTCGACTGCACGCCTTCTGTCGTGTCCTCAACAGATATAAGGGCAAGGCTTATGGCGTATTCAAATGCCGACGGCTTTATTCCCAAGTGCGTGGGAGACTATATACGCAAAAACAATCTATATAAATTTGACAGATCGAAGTATACTAAGTATGTAAGCTACCTTCAAAAGAACCTGTCGGAAAAACGCTTTAGGCATTCTGTGAATGTCGCAAACGAGGCGCTCAGACTTGCGGTCGTGTATGACTGCGACAGGGACAGAGCTTATGAGGCGGGGCTTTTGCACGATACCTGCAAGGAAATACCCTACGACAAGCAGCTTGAGCTTGTCAAGAGAAGCAGCTCGTTTGTAGACGAGGTGGAGCTTGCAGCCCCTAAAACATACCACGGAATAGCTGCATCGGTGTATTTAAAAGAGCATTTCGGAATAGACGACGAGGAAATACTGTCCGCCATAAGATATCACACCGTTGCCAAAAAGGGCATGACACTGCTTGAAAAAATAATATATATAGCGGATCTGATATCTGTTGAAAGAGACTTTGACGACGTCGATTACATAAGGGAGTGCACATACCGCGATATAAACATAGGCATGTATGAGGCACTGAAGTTTTCCGTCAGCTACTCTTGCACGCACGTGAGAACGATACCCTTGTGTACTCTTGAAGCGTATAACGAATATACGCTGTACAAGCTCAGTCACGATAAAAAGAACGGCTGAATATCTTAGCGTAATTTCTATGAGATAAAGGATGCATCGCCCTTTCAGGTATTATGCTTAATGGCAAAAGCAAAAAGGCAGCTACGCTCAAAGGTATCGGAAACGAAAAGGCAGCTACGCTCAAAGGCATTAGAAACGAAAAGACAGCTACGCTCAAAGGCATTAGAAACGAAAAGGCAGCTACGCTCAAAGGCATCGGAAACGAAAAGGCAGCTAC
>DDJI01000090.1:0-214 GCA_002338885.1 Ruminococcus sp. UBA1828
TGCGCGACCCCGTCATCTACCGCATTCTGCACGCGACCCATCACCGCACGGGGGATAAGTGGTGCATCTATCCCATGTACGACTACGCGCACCCCATCTGCGACTATTTGCAGGGCGTGACGCACTCCCTCTGCACGCTGGAATTTGAGGATCACCGCCCGCTGTACGATTGGGTGGGCATCACCCTCGGGTTTGACCCCAAACCCCGCCAGAT
>DDJI01000090.1:243-3287 GCA_002338885.1 Ruminococcus sp. UBA1828
TCGGTGCACGGGTGGGACGATCCGCGCATGCCCACGCTCGCGGGACTGCGCAACCGCGGCATTCCCGCCGCGGCGATCCGCGATTTCTGCGCCCGCGCAGGCGTCGCCAAGGCAAATTCGGAGTGCGACGTGAGCTACTTCGAGGCGGTCGTGCGCGAGGACCTCAACGCGTCCGCGCCCCGCGCCATGGCGGTCGTCGATCCGCTCAGGCTCGTCATCACCAACTACGAGGGAAGCGAGGAAGTGGATTTCGAGATCAACCAGCTCGACCCCGACGCAGGCACGCGCAAAGTGACGTTCGGCAGGGAGCTGTATATCGAGCGCGCGGACTTCTCGCTCGATCCGCCCCCCAAATATCACCGCCTGAAGATCGGCGGCGTGGCGCGCCTGAAAAACGCCTATATCGTGCGGTGCGACGAGGCTGTCACCGACGAGGCGGGCAATGTGACGGAGATTCATTGCACCTATCTTCCCGAGAGCCGCAGCGGACAGGATACGAGCGGCGTCAAGGCGAAGGGCGTTCTGCATTGGGTCAACGCCGCGACCTGCGTGGACGCGGTGCTCAAACAGTACGATCATCTTTTAAAAGACGCGGAGTACGCGGGGCAGGATTTCTCCGAGCGCATGAATCTTTCGAGCGAGCACGTCTTTGCCGCGAAGGCGGAGCCGTACCTCGCCGAAGCGCCCGAAAACACCGCCTTCCAGCTCATGCGCACGGGCTATTACAAGACCTGCCGCGACGGCGGAAAGCTCTGCCTTTCGGAGATCGTTTCACTCAAAGATAACTTCAACAAATAACCGCGGAAAGCCGCAAAAATCTGAAAAGGAGGATGGGGAATGGCTGAATTTTTATCTACGGGGCTCGGGATCGGGATCGTCGTCGGAGTGTGCGCGCTCGCGCTCATTCTCTTCCTGTACGGCGTTTTCCGCCGCTTTTCGCGCTGTTCGTGGCTCTCGTGGCAGATCCTCATCCTCTTCGCCGCGACCTTCCTCCTGCGCTTTCTGCCCGCAAGCGGTTCGGCAGCGGTCAACGCCGCGCTCGCGCCCATCGTCCTCTTCGCGGCGGTCGCGCTCGTGCTCGCCATTGGCGGCTGGACGCGCCACGGACTGCTCGCCTACGCAAAACGTCCGCCCGCGTTTTTCCGCTTTACCAACCGCTTTCTCGGCGGCGTGACGACCGTTCTCAATTTCGTTACCTTCTTCGTCGTCATCGGCGCGCCCGTTCTCGTCGCGCTGCCCCTGTTCGGCGTGAATTTCGCCGCGCTCGACCCGCTCTACGCAAGCGCGATCTGGACAAATTACGCCGCGCCGCACGCGTTCGACCTCGTCGTCATCGCGGTCTGCGTGCTCATGGTGCGCTGCGGCTACCGCGTGGGGCTGATGCGCTCCCTGTGGGCGATCCTCACCGTGCTGCTCTGCTTCGGCGCGCTCGTGCTCGCCATATTCCTTGCCAACAAAGTTCCCTTCCTTGCGAATTGGGCGAACGCCCTCGCGGGGAACTTCGCCTCGCTCGGCTCGTACGCCTCCGTCGTCGGAACGGCGATCGTTGCGGGCGTGTGCTTTGTCGTTCTGCTCATCGTCATCATTCTCATTTCCGCGCTCATCAACGTGCTCATGAAAAAGCTGCGCACGCCCACCGCGCTCCGTGCGATCGACGGCGCGCTGCTTGCAGTCATCTTCGGGGCGATCTTCTTTGCGATCGCCTTCGGGATCGACTTCGGCGTGTACTATCTCGCGCACGGCGGGCTGGAAAACGCCTTCGGCGCGATCGCGGGCGCGGCGGGGTTCGCTGCGGAGGGCGGCGCGGACGCGTTGCAGGGCGCGCTGGACAGCGTGTCCGCCGTCATGCAGCGGCTCGAACAGCTCTTCCTCTCGTCGCCGCTCTCGGCGCGGCTGTATAACTACAATCCGCTGCTCCTTTTGGGGCAGGGATAATTCCCCGCCCGTCGGCGCATACTGAACGCCGAGGAGGGGAGAGTTTTTGGAGGAGGACGCGCGCGATTTGCTGGCGGCGGTCAACGCGCTCTGCGACGGCGCGGGCTGGCGCATTCTGGACGAATCGGAGCTTTCCGCGCTTCTGCCGCACGGCTGTGCGGAGGGGATCGCCGTCACGCTCGAACGGTTGGAGGCGCGCCGTCTCATCGACGTGCGCTATGCCGACGGCGGAACGTACTGCATCAGGTCGCTTCCCGCGGGGCGGGCGTACGCCGCGCGCATACGCGAAGAGGCGGCGTCCGCGGAGCTGCGCGTCCGCCGCGTGTTCCGCACCGCGTTTTTGGGCGGACTTGCGGGCGCGTTCGTCGGCGCGCTGCCGGCGGTGCTCCTCGCGCTCCTGTTGTGAGTGATATATGGCAAACGGAATGCTGCGGAGAGTCAGGGAACGGGAAGTCATGCGCGCTCTTTTAACGCTGTCGGCGGGGAAAGAGCGTTTTCTCGCGTCGCCCAAGGAGATCGCCGCGCTCATGCCCCCAAAGAAAACGCCTGCGGAAGAGGAGCTGGAAAAGGAGCTTGCCGCGCTCGCCGAGAACGGGTATGTGGACTACGTTGCCACCGACCGCAAGGGGGAGCGCACCTACGTGCTCGAACTGAGCCGGAAGGGCGCGGATTATTTCCGCGAAGAGCGCGATTCCCGTCGGCGGTTCGCCCTGCGGATCGCGGTGGCTGCGCTCTGCGGCGCGGCGTCCGCGCTCGCGGGTTTTCTGCTCAAACTCCTGTTTTCATAACGTCCGCGGCGAACTTGCGCGCGGATTTTTTTCTTCCTCCGCCGCGAAACCTTGACAAATTTCCGCATTTGCGCTATCATAGAGAAGCAAACTTTTGTTTGTTTCTCGCTCGTGTATTTCCCCGCCTCCGCGCGGAAAAATGTGCGAATAAGCGATAATTTTTCGCGCAAGCAAAATCGTATTTTGCGCTCGCGAAAATACAACCCCTCAGGCGCTCCGCGCCGGCTCCCCTTGCACAGGGGAGCCTTGCAAGGAAACAATGATTGCTATCAAAGATGTCCGCGAGCAGGGGTTTCAAGCAAGTAGACCTTGCGTTACTTC
>DDJI01000090.1:3422-24824 GCA_002338885.1 Ruminococcus sp. UBA1828
CTGCGCTTATGGGGAAAGCGTGAGCCGCCGCGTGCTGTATTGTTGCAAAAACAGCGGCGGCGAGAGAAAACACGCGGTTAGCCGCAGGCGCATCCGCGGGTTGTCTCTCAAAATCACGGAAATTCTTTTCGTCAGTTCGAAAAGAATTTCGTGAACACAGTAACTAATTTCTCAGGAGGAAATATATGGCTTACCCTACCAAGAACAAGAAGGTCATCGCGTTCGTGGAAGAGAGCGCAAAGCTCACCTGCCCCGATCAGATCGTCTGGATCGACGGGAGCGAGGCGCAGCTTGCCGCGCTCCGCGCAGAGGCTTGCAAGACGGGCGAAATGATCGAGCTGAATCAGGAAAAACTCCCCGGCTGCTACTACCACCGCACCGCGGAGAACGACGTCGCCCGCGTCGAAGCGCGCACCTTCATCTGCTGCAAAGAGAAGGAGAACGCCGGTCCTACTAACTATTGGATGGATCCTCAGGAAGCGTATAAAATGTGCTACGACATCGCCCGCGGCAAAATGAAGGGCCGCACGATGTACGTCATTCCCTATTCGATGGGCGTCGTCGGTTCGCCGTTCTCCAAGATCGGCATCGAGCTGACCGACTCCATCTACGTCGTTTTAAACATGGCGATCATGACCCGCGTCGGGCTTGACTGCTACGACGTTCTGGGCGAGGACGGCGACTTCATCAAAGGTCTGCACTGCAAGTGCGACGTCGATCCCGAGAAGCGCTATATCATGCACTTCCCCGAGGACGATACCATCATCTCCGTCAACTCCGCATACGGCGGAAACGTGCTGCTCGGCAAAAAGTGCTTTGCGCTGCGCATCGCTTCCTTCCTCGGCAAGAACGAGGGCTGGATGGCGGAGCACATGCTCATTCTGGGCGTGACCTATCCCGACGGCACCAAGAAGTACATTGCGGCGGCGTTCCCGTCCGCCTGCGGCAAGACCAACCTTGCCATGCTCATTCCCCCCAAACACTACCTTGAACAGGGTTACAAGGTGGAGTGCGTCGGCGACGACATCGCGTGGATCCGCGTCGGCAAAGACGGCAGACTGTGGGCGGTCAACCCCGAGAACGGCTTCTTCGGCGTCGCGCCCGGCACGAACGAGAAGAGCAACCCCAACGCGCTCGCCGCAACGAGAAAGAACACCATCTTCACCAACGTTGCAATCAACAACGACGATATGACCGTTTGGTGGGAGAAGCTTGACGATCATCCGCCGGTAAACGCCACCGAGTGGAAGGGCACTAAGGTAAACGGCCCCGAATACATCGCTCAGGGCAACAAGCTTGCTCATCCCAACTCACGTTTCACGGCTCCCGCTGTAAACTGCCCCTGCATTTCTCCCGAGTTCAACAATCCTAAGGGCGTTCCGATAAGCGCCATCATATTCGGCGGCAGACGTGCAAAGACCGCTCCGCTGGTATACCAGTCATTCAACTGGCAGCATGGTACTTTCGTAGGCTCTATCATGGCTTCTGAGACAACTGCAGCCGCCACCGGCGCTGTAGGCGTAGTTAGAAGAGACCCCATGGCAATGCTTCCGTTCTGCGGATACAACATGGGTGACTACTGGGCTCACTGGCTCGAGATGGGCAAGATCCTTGGCGACAAGGCTCCTAAGATCTTCAACGTAAACTGGTTCAGAACCGACGACGACGGCAACTTCATCTGGCCCGGCTTCGGCGACAACATGAGAGTTCTTGAGTGGATCATCGACCGCTGCGAGGACGCTGTAGATGCTGTTGAGACTCCCATCGGATATGAGCCTAAGCCCGAGGACATCAACGTAGAGGAACTTGACGGTATCACCACCGAGACCATCAAGGGACTTCTCAGCGTCGATAAGGACCTTTGGAGGGAAGAGGCAAACGGCATAGGCGAGTTCTATGCTAAGTTCGGCGACAAGCTTCCTAAGGAGCTTGCAGGCGAGCTTGACGCTCTCAAGGCAAGACTCGGATAATAAAAATTATCGATACTTTGTCTGCGCGGTAGGGTATTCCTGCCGCGCAGATTTTTTATGCGCATGCTGACATACGGCATGTATGCATGAGCGCGCTGCGCACACTGTTGTGCACATTGCACATCTTGAAAAGCCGCCCCAAATCGCTCAAAATACGCCCTTTAACGCGCTTTCACAACAGCACACGCCTGCGAAATGCCGACGAAAATGTGATAATATGAATATTGTTAAAAGCCTATTCTTAAATAAATTCATACAAAATGACAATTTACTTTTTCGCAAATCGGTGTATACTATAAGTGTAATAAGAAATGCGGAGCGACCGAACATGTTGTGTGTGCGAGGCTGAATCCGCGGCAAATCGATGTGCTTTATTCTACCTTGGCGGTGAGCGATCGACCGCATGTGAGCATTGAATTTGCGTGCATGAATCATGCCTTATACTATAGCTATCTTCATAATATAATGTTCCAAGTAAATGGTGAGATAAGAGAGTACCGCTGTGGTTCTCTCTTATTTCACTTTTATGCGCTTTTTTTATTTTGCGGGTTTAAAGGCGCGCAGGAACGTGATATAATATCCATGTTGAAGATGAGGAGATGACGGGATGCAAAGAATACTCGGATACATGAGAAAAGCAATACGGGAATTTGACATGATACAGGACGGGGATAAAATCGCCGTCGGCGTTTCGGGCGGCAAGGACAGCCTTGTGCTCTTGATGGGTCTTATTCTGCTTAAAAGATTCATAGGTATTGATTATGAGCTGACGGCCGTGACTTTAGACCCGATGTTCGGCGGAGTGCCGGGAGATTATTCGGCGGTTGAAAAGCTGTGCTCTGAACACGGCGTGGAATACATACTGAAAAGGACTAAAATAGGTGAGATTGTCTTTGACATACGCCGCGAGGAGCACCCGTGCTCGCTGTGCGCGAGGATGAGAAGAGGAGCGCTGCATGATGCGGCAAAGGAGGCCGGCTGCAACAAGGTGGCTTTGGGTCACCATTACAACGACGCAGTCGAAACATTTATGATGAACCTGTTCATAGAGGGCAGAATAGGCTGCTTTTCTCCTAAGAGCTATCTTTCAAGAAAAGAGCTTTGGATGATAAGGCCGCTCGTGTTTGCCCCCGAAAGCGCTATAAAAAGCGCCGTGAAGAGAAATAATATCGAGATAGTCAAGTCAAAATGCCCTGCCGACGGCAACACCAAGCGCGAAGAAATGAAGGAGTTTCTCATGCAAAGGGAAAGGGAGGATCACGGATTTACCGACCGCATTTTCGGGGCAATGAGACGTGCGGGCGTAAACGGCTGGGGATTTAAAGAGACTAAAGGGGACAATGAGTAGACGCATAACGGAATGCGGCTTTGGAGGGAGCGTTATATGAGACTTTTGTTTGTCGGAGATGTGGTTTCAAGCGCGGGATGCGACTTTTTGGCTGAAAAGCTTTACGGCATAAAAAAAGACTATGCCATAGACATAACCGTGGTAAACGGCGAAAACTCCGCTGTCGGAAACGGCATCACAAAGCAGTCGTGCAGCGCCCTGACTAACATCGGCGCCGATGTGATAACAACGGGAAACCATGCATTTAAAAGGCGCGAGTCCCTTGATATGTTTGATACCGTGGAGCACCTTTTAAGACCGGTCAATTACTCTGACGAGGTTATAGGCAAGGGCGTGTATACGCTTGACATGGGCAGATGCAGGGTCGCGGTGGTAAATTTGATGGGCGTGGTTTATATGAGCCCGCTTGCAAACCCGTTTGAGTCAATCGATAAGGCGCTTGCCGAGATAGACACAAAAAACATATTCGTCGATTTTCATGCCGAGGCAACCGCCGAGAAAAAAGCCATGGGCTACTATTTGAACGGCAGGGTGACGGCTGTTTTGGGCACGCATACGCACGTGCAGACCGCCGATGAGCAGATCCTGAGCGGCGGCACGGCGTATATAACCGATGTCGGCATGACAGGTCCGGAAGAGTCCGTTCTTGGCGTGAAAAAAGAGCTTGCCATACAAAAGCAAAGGCTGAATTTCCCCGTCAGATTTGTCGAAGCGGACACCCCATGCTTTTTAAACGCCGCGGTCGTGGAGTTTAACGAAGCGACGGGAAAAGCTCTGTCCATCACAAGGCTGACGCTCAGGTGACCGTGGTCACCCCAAAAACACCCTTACCGTCAGCGCGGAAAGCAAAAACGCGGTGACATCTCCCGCCAGCGCACTCGGAAGCGCATGGCGGGTTTTTTTTACCTTTGTCGCGCCGAAGTAGACGGCAATTGTGTAAAAGGTGGTTTCCGTAGAACCCATCAGAACGCTTGCAACCCTTCCGGAAAAGCTGTCTGCGCCGTCTTTCGCGAGGATTTCCTCCAAAACCGAGAGCGCGCCGCTGCCCGATACCGGCCTCATCAGGGCAAGCGGAACGCAGTCTGCCGGTATCCCTATAAGCTCTGTTATCGGGGACATCAGGTCGGTTATAATTCCCATGGTGCCCGATTCCTTAAAAACGCTCACCGCAAGCATGAGCGTCACAAGCGAGGGGAGTATGTCAAACCCCACTAATATGTTTTCCTTTGCTCCGGCTATGAACGCGCTGAATACGTCCACCTTCTTGTAAAGCCCGTACCCCAGCACCGCAAGCAGAAATACCGGTATCACCATTGCCGAAAAATTCATCGTATCCGCCTCCCTTGTCATACGCAGGCCCCGCACGGCGCTCGTGCTTGCTGTGCTTTTTGACACCGTCAAATATGTATACAAACGCCGCGCTCACAGCTAAAGACGCAACCGACACCACGAGCACGCATGAGAGTATGTCAAGCGGCGCCTGACTGCCGTGGGCTGTTCTCAAGGCTGCAACGGTGGTGGGTATCAGCTCAACCGACGACGTGTTGAACACCGCGAGAAGTATCATGTTCCTCGATGCCGTTTCGCCGTCGCTTCCCTCCGCTTCCGTCTTTTCAAGCTCCCGCATGGCTTCTATTCCTAACGGCGTGGCTGCGTTTCCAAGCCCGAATATGTTTGCGGTTATGTTCATCGCAATCGCCTTGAACGCCTTGGAGTTTTCGTCTACGCCCTTAAATATCTTTTTGAGGACAGGCGCTATGAGCTTTGCAACTTTGTCTGTAAGACCCGACTCTTGAGCAACTCGCATAACCCCGCCCCACGTTGCCATCGAACCTATAATTGTGAGCAGAAGATTTACCGCCGTAGTTCCGCTCGAGATTACAGCTGTGGAAACATCTGATATGTTGCCGGTAAAAAATGCGGTTATGCAGGACAAAAAAATCATTCCGATAAGTATATAATTTATCATGTNNCATATAGTATAATTTAATTATATTTTTTGCGCAAAGGCACAAGATGTTTGTTAGTTATTTTTTAGGTCTGAAAAAATTCAATCGGTACAAACCGCTTAAATACGTGCATTTGTGAGCGTATTTTATAAATCGTCGTCAAATAAATCGATATTAAATAATTATATAGGCTATTAAATAAAAATGCAAAAATTTATTATTGACATCTGTCGAAAGTTGTAGTAAATTGTAATTATAAAGAATGGAGGTATAGATCATGAAGTCAACTGGAATTGTTAGAAAAGTAGACGAGCTCGGTAGGATAGTTATCCCCATGGAGCTGAGAAAGTCGATGGACATTAAGGAGAAGGATCCCCTTGAGATCTTCACCGATAATGGCGCTATCGTACTTAAGAAGTACTCCAACACCTGCGTCTTCTGCGGCGAGGGTGAGGATATCATCGAGTTTGGCGGAAAGCACATCTGCCCTGCTTGCTTCGAAAAGATCAAGAACATGTAATTTTTCATGAGGGCTTGGCTCCGGCACTAATAAATATGTGCCGGAGCTTAGCTTTATGTACAAAATTTATGTACAGCCTATTCGGGTATTGCTGTTAATCTGCGATTTAATAGGGAAGCGGATGAGATTTCCGCACGAACCTGTCACCGTGAAGACGCTTGCTTCGCATATGTCACTGCCGAAAGCGGGAAGGCGCGGAGCGCATGAGTCCAAGTCGGGAGACCTGCCCGAATTTCGCGGCAAGGCGTTTAAAGCCGAGCTGCGTGGAAAAGACCCTCAGGTAAAAAGGGGACTTAACTGCTGTGCAAACCACCGGCGTGCGCTTTTGCGGGACGCTGTGGTTTGTGCTGCGTAAATGCCCGTCCCCTGTGTCACATCCGTGATGAGGACGGACTTTTTATTTTAAAAATACGCAATATGCACTGAAATGAGGAGATTAACATGAAAATTAAAAAGATACTTTCGTCCGCGCTGGCGCTGATTATGGCTCTTTCGCTTTGCGCATGCGCCGACAGCGACACGCAGGACGTAACGGGTACAAACGAGGTAACAGAGGCGGTCGATGAAGTATTAACCGAGGACGAGAGTGTATCAAGCTTAGCGCTTGTGTCCACCGCGGCGGATATCACGGAAATCCTTGACGGCCTGGGCTATTCCGCAAATATAATTATTGCCGATACCTATTCTTCGGGAATAGGGGATGTCGATGACGAGGTGTGCACACTTGACTACACCAACCCCGACGTGGAGACGATAATTTCGCTTGAACCCGACTTGGTGTTTGTCAGCGGATCAAGCACAGACGGAACAGCCAACCCATACAGCGTGCTCAGCGATGCGGGCGTGAACGTGATATACATACCCACAGCCGAGAGCATACAGGGCATAAAGGACAATATAACGACGATTGCAAATAACATAGGCGCACCGGATGCGGCAAACGCTTTGATTGAGTCGATAGACAGCGCAGTCGAGGATGCATATGCAGCGGCTGAAAGCTATGGCAGCGAGCTGTCCGTTTACTTTGAAATATCCGCTGCACCGTGGCTTTATTCGTTCGGAAGTCAGACGTATCTCGACGAGATAATATCAATATGCGGCGGAAGAAACATCTACGCCGACCAGGCCGGCTGGATCTCGAATACCGAGGAATCGGTAATAGCTGCTGATCCGGACGTCATAATAACGAATGTCATGTATGACGGATACGACTTTAACGAGATATACTCCCGCGCCGGATGGGACGTGCTGAAGGCTGTTAAAAACTCCTGCGTGTATAGCGTAGATGCGAGCGCCTCGTCAAGAGGTTCGCAGAACATAGTTATAGCCATAGAGCAGATTTCAAATGCAATTTCAGATGCGCAAAGCAAGTACAACGGCTGATTCGGCAGACAGGCGCTCTAAAGCGGCTATAGCCGTACTCATTCCCGTGTCGGCGCTGATTGTGCTCATCGGGATTTCCGTAGGAAGCGTCGGAATAGACTTTTTAAACACTTTAAAAATCATATTCACAAACCCGCAGGACACCTCGTCCGTGATCATATGGGGCATACGCATGCCGAGGGTTTTGCTCGCGTTTTTGACCGGCGCGGCAATGTCCGTCGGCGGCGCGGTGACACAGTCGGTTTTGCATAACCCGCTTGCTTCGCCGTATACTTTGGGCGTTTCATCCGGAGCATCTGTCGGCGCGGCAATCGTAACCGTCCTGGGCATATCGCTCCCGATAGCGCAGCAGATGTCTTTGGCTGCCGTCGGAACTGCGTTCGGCATACTCACCGTGCTGGTGTGCGTGGCAATATGCTCACGCATAGATAAAAACGTCGGCTCGACTACAATAGTCCTGCTCGGAATGGTCATGTCTTTGTTCCTGTCGGCTGTGTTTACCCTTGTCGCGGGAACCTCAAAGGACAAGATGACGGTTTTGATGCGCTGGCAGATGGGCTCTTTCGGCTCTAAGGGCTGGGAGCCGGTTGCGGTGCTGCTTGTCGTGACAGTTTTGTGTGTCGCGGGAACGCTTTTTTGCCACAGGGAGCTTGACATACTTTCATTTTCGGACGAGTCTGCGCTTTCTATGGGCGTAAACGCTGCTAAAATCAAGTGGGCGCTTTTGATACTCACCGCCATTATGACAAGCACAGCCGTTTCGTTTGCCGGAGTGATAGGCTTTGTTGACCTGATCGCGCCGCATGTTGCAAGGCGGTTGTTCTCCCCTAAGCACAAATATCTGCTTGTGATATCGGCGCTGATAGGCGGCAGCTTTATGGTCATTGCGGATCTTGCGGCAAGGACGCTCATGTCGCCGATGGAACTTCCGGTGGGTGCAGTGACAGCGTTTATAGGCGCGCCGTTCTTTGCATACGTCTACTTCTCGCGCCCGGGGATAAAAAGGAGGGGCAGCCATGCAAAACGATAGCGCGGAATGCGTTTTGAGCCTTAAATCATTGTGCTGCTCGTATGGCGGCGACGATGTTGTAAAGGATCTGTCGTTTGATGTGCTCAGAGGTCAGAAGCTTTGCATACTGGGGCCGAACGGCAGCGGAAAGACAACGCTTTTGAGGGCACTGGCGGGGATAATTTCATACCGAGGCAGCGCAAAGCTCATGGGCAGGGAGATAAAAAGCTACTCAAGAAAAGAGCTGTCCCAAAATATAGCGATGTTTTCTCAGCTGTCGCAGGTTTATTTCGGCTACACGGTGTATGACACCGTGGCAATGGGCAGGTATGTGAGAAGAAAAAGCGTATTTTCGCCCGCCGCCGACGATTCGGCACAGGTGATGAAATACATAGACAAGCTGGGACTTCGCGAGATCATGCATAAGCCCGTGACGGAGCTTTCCGGAGGTCAGCTTCAGCGAGTTCTTTTGGCGAGGACTTTTGCTCAGGAGCCGAGCGTCATCTTGCTTGACGAGCCGCTCAACCACCTTGACATATCCTACCAAGCCACGCTTGTAAAGCTCATAAACGAATGGGCTGAACAAAAGTCGCAGGAAAAAACGGTTATAGGTGTGATTCACGAGCTGAATTTCTGCCCTATGCTGTTTGAGCGCGCGATTTTGATTGACGGCGGAAAAATCGCCGCCGACGGGGACATATGCGAGGTTTTAAAGAGCAGCACGCTTGCAAGGGTGTACAACGCGGACGTGGCTGGTTTTATGAGAAAAAGCCTTGAATTTTGGGGGTAGCCGCTGATTTTCAGATAAAGGCTTGAAAGAACGCCGCACGCGGGATATAATTGTGTAAAAAGCGGCTTTGCGGCTCGCCTTTGAGCGGGCGCCGGACGCTACGAAGGGACGGCGNNGACGGCGTGCATATGTACAACCCGCAGCTTGAGACGTTTTTGTGTGTAGCTGAGTGCAAAAGCTTCAACAAGGCGGCTCAGATGCTCTATATATCACCCCCTGCGGTGATAAAGCAGATAAACTTGCTTGAGGACAAGCTGGGCTTGCAGCTTTTTGTGCGCACTCACCGCGGGCTTGAGCTTACCGATGCCGGCAAGTCTTTAGCCCAGGACGCCAGATACATCATTCAATATTGCAAGGACTCTGTCACACGCGCTAAGAACGCCATGAAAAACAGCGACGACATAATCCGCATAGGAACCTCTCCGATGACTCCGGCTCAGGTGCTTGTGGATTTGTGGCCTGAGCTTCAGGAGCAGTGCCCGAAGATAAAATTTCAGCTTGTGCCGTTTGACAATACCCCCGAAAACGCAAGAGAGATACTTGGCAACCTCGGGCAGAATATAGACGTCGTTGCAGGCATATTCGACGGCACGATGCTAAACCTTCGGCACTGCGCAGGACTTGAAATATCGCGCGAACCCATATGCTGCGCGGTTTCCGTTCATCACAGGCTTGCCAAAAAGGACATGCTCACCTTCAGCGACCTGAGCGGCGAAAAGCTCATGCTCATGCGCCGCGGCTGGAGCCACTATGTAGACATGCTCAGAGATGATATCTGGAAGAACCACCCCCAAATTCAGATAGTAGATTTTGACTTTTACGACGTGAACGCGTTCAACCAATGCGAAAACAACAACTGCGTTCTCATGGCGGTTGCAAAGTGGCAGTATGTTCACCCGCTGCTGAAAATCCTGCCGGTTGACTGGGGATATACCATACCTTATGGCCTGCTTCACTCTCCCGAACCGTCGGATGTGGTAAAGCAGCTGCTTGATGCGGTTAAAAATGCAGTCAATCAATGAGTTATAACCCTAAAGTTAATAGCACATAACAAATCGAGACTTCACACGAGGTCTCGATTTTTTTATAATGTAATTGAACAAAGAAGGGGGCAGGTGAATGAAAAAAAAGGGTTTGTTGTGTGGCTGGTTGTTTTGATGATTTTCAGCGGATGCGATAAAGTCAAAAGCGGCAGCGCAGACACGGGTACGTCGTCTGAGGGCGAAACGTCGGGAAGATTTAATTTGTCCGACGCCATCTCGGATGTCATTTCCGACCCTGTTTTCGCAGACTGCGGCAGGCTTTTGTTTCCCACAAACGACAGATACATGAGCGGCGATACGTTGGAGGATTTGCAGCTCACATGGTATAGCAACATAGACCCGAACGAAACCGTGGAGATTGTAAACACCCTTTGGCAGCGTGCAAATGACGGCGAGACGATTTTTTACGATATATACACCGACGAGGAAAAGGCCGAGGATCCCGAAAAGGAGGACACGGGGCTGTTCTTTTTCAAGGGCGAGCCAAATGAAAAGTTTGCCGTGTGCAATGCCGGCGGAGGGTTTGCATATGTGGGAGCGATGCAGGACAGCTTCCCGCATGCGCTCGAGCTTTCAAAACAAGGCTACAACGCCTTTGCGCTTATATATCGCCCCGGCGCGCAGACGGCGTGCGAGGATCTGGCAAGGGCGATAAGCTTTATCTTTGAAAACGCAGAGGAGCTTGAGGTGGACACGGACTGCTATTCACTGTGGGGCGGCTCTGCGGGGGCACGCATGGCGGCGTGGCTAGGCTCATACGGCACGGCGGCATACGGCGGCGATGACCTCCCAAGACCTTCGGCTGTCATAATGCAGTATACCGGCCACAGCGATTACACCGAAAACGACCCGCCGACGTATGCATGTGTGGGAGAAAAGGACAGCATAGCATATTGGAAAACGATGGAGCGCCGCATAGATGCGCTGAGCGACTTAGGCATACCGACAGAGTTTCACTGTTATCCGAACCTGTCACACGGTTTCGGACTCGGAACCGGAACAGAGGCGGAGGGCTGGATATACGATGCGATAGATTTTTGGGAAGAACAGATGGATTAAAACGCACGGCATGCACTGCATGCAAACATAAGATATATTTTTACGAAGGGAAGTAAGTGCATGAACAATTTTATCTTTCAAAACAGCACCAAAGTGTATTTCGGCAGGGGATGCGTAAGAGAATACCTTGCTGCACTGACCGAGAAAGCCGACACGGTGATGCTTGCATACGGCGGAGGTTCGATAAGAAAAAACGGCATCTATGACGAGATAACAGGCGTGCTGAAAGACGCGGGCAAGACGGTTGCAGAGTTCAGCGGCATAATGTCGAACCCGACCTTCAAAAAAGTTCTCGAGGGCGCTGCTCTTGCAAAAGAATGCGGCGCGGATATGATTTTGGCGGTGGGCGGCGGCAGCGTAATGGACTGCTGCAAGGCTGTTTCGCTTGCCGCAAAATATCATGGCGACATATGGGATGACTTTTGGTCAAGAGCGGGCGTTGTGGATTTTGATCCGCTGCCTTTGGGAGTCATAGTCACCGTCTCTGGCACGGGAAGTGAGTGCAACGGCGGAGCGGTGATAACAAACGAGGACAAGCACATAAAGACCGGACGCGATTATCCTGCGCTCAATCCGAAGTTTGCTTTGATGGATCCGACGTATACTTTCTCTGTGCCGAAAATGCAAACGGCGTCTGGAGGATTCGACACCCTGAGCCACATCATGGAGACGTATTTCAGCGAGCCGAACGACGACAACGTGTCTGACGACATCATGGAGGCTCTCATGCGCAGCGTACTGCGAAACCTGCGGGCTGCGCTTAAAAATCCCGAAGACTATACCGCACGTTCAAACCTCATGTGGGACTCCACCCTTGCCGAAAACCGCCTTATAAAGATGGGCAAAAAGTGCGACTTTGAGTGCCATAACATTGAGCATCAGCTCGGCGCGTATACAAACTGCAACCACGGCTGCGGCTTGGCGGTGATTCAGCCCGCTTACTACCGCTATATTTACAAATACGGCTTGCCGAAGTTCGTGCGCTTTGCCCAAAACGTGTGGGGAATACCCCGCGGCGATAAAACCGATGACGAGCTTGCCGCAGCCGGCATAGATGCGCTTTGCGAGTTTGTAAAGGAGTTAAGACTCCCCACGACCCTGAGCGAGCTTGGCGCAGAGCGGGATAAGCTCAAGGAAATCGCATACTCCTGCGGAATTTCGCAGGGCAGCTATAAGCCTCTCACACACGATGAGATTTATGAAATATTAAAGCGCTGCTATTGAGCAGATCGCCGCTTAATGGCAACAGCTCAAAGACCTGAAAGGAGATAATTGATATGAAGAGATTCGCAGCATTGATTTTAAGCGTTTTGTGCCTTGTAACGGCGCTGAGCTTTGCGGGATGCGCAAGCCCTGACACCGACCCCGTGCAGACCGCCGCGCAGCAGTCGCCCGATTCATCTTCGGATGAAACCGCCGATGATGCGCAGGCAGATGACAACGACACGCAGACCGAGGGCGGAACGCTGGTTGTATACTTCTCCGCAACCGGAAATACCGAGCAGGCCGCACAGTATATCGCCGAGATAACCGGCGGTGATTTGTTCGAGCTTGAGCCTGCCGAGCCGTNNAGCCGTATACAAGCGCAGATCTCAACTACGGCAACGACGACAGCCGCGTCTCAAGGGAGCATGACGACGAGTCGCTTAGAGATGTCGAGCTGGTGTCGGCAACCGTTGAAAACTGGGACAGCTATGATACGGTGTTTGTCGGATACCCCATCTGGTGGGGAATAGCCGCATGGCCGGTTGACACATTTATAAAGGCCAACGACTTTACAGGTAAGACGGTAGTTCCGTTCTGCACGTCGGCAAGCTCCGGCGTGGGAGAAAGTGCGGAGCTTCTTGCGGATATGGCGGGAACGGGCAACTGGCTTGACGGTACACGCTTCAGGTCTAACGTGAGCGAGGACGATATTCAGGAGTGGATAGACGGTCTTGACCTGTGAGAAAACGGGGGATAACTTTGAAAAGAATATTATGCGTCTTGATGGCTGCCGCGGTTTTGTGCATGCTCTTCGGATGCGGATCGGAGGATGCCGGACACTTTGCTTTGGATGTCGGCAATGCCGACTCGCAGCAATCGTCTGCGGATGAAGAGCCGAAAACAAAGACCGGAAGAGCTTTGGTGGCATATGAATCGGGCAGCGGGGATATTTCCCGCGCCGCCGAGATAATCGCCGACGCGCTTTCGGCGGACATCACAGCCATAGGCGATGACAGCGAGCTTTCGGCTGACAACTATCAATATGTATTTTTGGGCTTTGAGCCGCAGGACGGCGGACTTTCTGCGTCGGCGGAGGAATTTTTGGAGCGGAACGACTTCGGAGCACGAACGATTTATATGTTTGTGACGGGGAACGGCGACAGCGATGCGCTCTTGTCAATAGATCTGTACTCCGCTGTTTCTCGGTTGCAGCCGGGCGCGCTGATGGGCGATGAAATGCTTATGCTGTCCTCCGATACGTCAGACGAGGACATAAGGGCATGGGCAAATGACCTGGGAATAAATGCGTCTGCGGAACTTCCCGAAGCCGGCGATACGGTGGCAAACGTTCAGCTCACGCCCGATGCGCAGCAGGTAATTTACCTTTGGGAGGAGGGCAACATGCCCTCTCAGACGGTGTACACTTCAAACACGGGAAATTACTTTGACGATCCTGATTTCAGGCCCTATATAACCTTTTATCCCGTCCCAAGCGGAACAGATGTAAAGGGCGCTGTGCTTATCTGCCCCGGCGGAGCGTTTCAGTTTCGCAGCGACATACCGGAGGGCACAGACGTAGCCCGCGAGCTTAGCGCCTTGGGATACCAAAGCTTTGTTGTGGACTACCGATTAAGACCGTATACTCAGCAGGAGGGCGCACTTGATCTGGCTAGGGCGGTGAGATTCGTGCGCGCGCATGCTCAGGATTACGGCATAGACCCTGACGACATTGCGGTGATGGGCTTTTCGGCAGGTGGAATACTGTGCGGCGAAATGCTGTTAAACTACGATTCGGATGTTCAGCCGACAGAGCTTGACCCTGATTATGAGCCGGATGAGCTTGACGCGGTCAGCGCGGATGCGGCTGCGTGCGGAATGATCTATTCGTTTTACGGACGCCTCAGCGTCGGAACTACAGACGTCGAGCTTTTGCGCTCGGGAGACCTTCCGCCGACGTTTTACTGCTACGGAACCCGCGACCCGTTTTACGATCAGTTTTTAGCAAATGCCGATGCCGCACAGGAGGCGGGCGTGGAGGTTGAGCGCTTGCAGCTTGACGACATGCCGCACGGCTTCGGCGCTGACGGCGACTGGATACCGACATATGACGGCTGGCTTGATGAGATATTTGAAGGAAACTGATTTGCAGACAGGAGAGATTAAAATGAAAAAAGTAATGGTGTGGACGGGCGCAGGACAGATCGGAATGGCGATTGCCAGAAGAATGGGCTACGGCATGAAAATCGTCGTCGGCGACAAAAAGATTGAAAACGCTAAAGCAATAGCGGATATTATGAATGGCGCAGGATATGATGTCACGCCGGTTGAAACCGACCTGTCCGAACGCGATTCTATACTTGAGTTGATTGACATAGGAAAAAAGCTCGGCGATATAACTATGCTTGTAAATGCTGCGGGCGTATCTCCGAGCCAGGCGCCTGTTGAGAGCATACTCAAAGTTGACCTTTACGGCACGGCGGTTTTGCTTGAGGAGGTAGGAAAGGTGATAGCTGAGGGCGGAGTCGGAGTGACAATATCGAGCCAGTCCGGTCACCGCATGCCTACTTTGACCGCGCAGGAGGATGAGCAGTTGGCATGCACGCCGACAGAAGAGCTGCTTTCCTTGCCGATTTTGCAGCCGGAAAATATCCGCGACACTCTTCATGCATACCAGCTTGCAAAGAGGTGCAACGAAAAGCGCGTGATGGCGGAGTCTGTGAAGTGGGGAGAGAAAAAGGCGCGCATCAATTCCATATCTCCCGGAATCATAGTCACGCCTCTTGCAATTGACGAATTTAACGGCCCGAGAGGCGACTTTTATAAAAACATGTTCGCCAAATGTCCGGCAGGACGCCCGGGAACAGCGGATGAGGTGGCAAACGTCGCCGAGCTGTTAATGAGCGATAAGGGCAAATTCATCACCGGAGCTGATTTTTTGATAGACGGAGGTGCCACCGCATCATATTTCTACGGGGCATTGAAGCCGGAAAAATGACATGCAAATTGAAAGGAGTATAAATCATGCAATATGTAACACTTAACAACGGAGTAACAATGCCCATGGCGGGAATAGGAACTTTCCTTTTAAGCCCTGACGAGGCTAAGGCGTCGGTCCTTTATGCGCTTGAATGCGGATACCGCTTAATCGACACGGCAAACGCATACCTGAACGAAAAAGCGGTGGGCAGAGCGATGAAAAAATCCGGCGTTGCGCGCCGCGACATACTCTTAGAGACAAAGCTGTGGCCGGCGTATTACGAGCAGGAGGATGCGGTTGACATGACGCTTAAGCGCCTTGACACCGACTACATCGACCTGCTGCTCATTCACCAGCCTGCGGGAAATTATCTTTCCGGATACAGGCTCATGGAGAAAGCGTATGACGAGGGCAAGGTAAGGGCTATCGGCTTGTCAAACTTCAACGAGGAGCAGATCCGCGAGATACTTGCCGTGTGCAAGGTAAGGCCCACCGTTCTTCAAACCGAGGTTCACCCTTATTCGCAGGAGAAAAAGCTCAAGGAGTTTTTAAGGGATGAGTCTATCGTCGCTCAGGCGTGGTATCCCCTCGGACACGGCGACAAGGCGTTGATAAACGAGCCGCTGTTTTCAAAGCTCGCCGAGAAATACGGCAAGACAAACGCCCAGATAATTTTGCGCTGGCACATTCAAAGCGGCAACATAGTCATCCCCGGATCAAAGAGCCGTGAGCACATCAAGGACAACTTTGATTTGTTCGATTTTTCTCTTACCGACGACGAAATGGATCAGATAGCCGCTATGGACATAAAAAAGCGCTACTACGTGAGCACGCCGCAAATGCTGAAGGCGTACGCCGAAAGAACTCTCGACCTCGACGGACAAAAATAAGCCATAAACCACATCTCCGATAAATAAAAACCGGCACGGCATATTACCGTGTCGGTTTTGTTTGTTTTAGTCTTTGTGCTCGTCGGGGTTTGAACCGGATGAATTTTGAATGTTCTTTTCCGCCTGAGCATGCTTTCTGTAGGTCAAAGGCGACATGCCCGTGACCGCTTTAAACTGCCTGCAAAAATGCTCGACGTTCTGATAGCCGCACAAGTTGGCTATCTTTTGTGATGTGAAGTTAGTGTTTACAAGCTGCTTCTTTGCAAGATCTATTCTCTTTTCAACTACATCCTGCATGCACGATACGCCGAACTGCTTTTTATATATGTTTTGCAGATATCCGGCGCTGACGTGAAGCCTGCTTGCCATGTAGCCAACGGTCCATGCGTAATACGGGTGAAGCTGTATTTCGTACCTCAGATCTATAAGCGCCCTTTGCGGCTCCGTCATGTTGTTGTCCGCAACCGATTCCTTCATCTTTAAAAACATCATTCTCATGAGCATCGATATCGACTGCTGAGCATAAGAAAACTGATAGTAGTTTTCTATGGACAATAGCTCAAAAAGCCTTTCCATTTCATAGGGCGAACGCAGCAAAACCGGCGTTTGCGTAGGAATGTTTTCATCAAAGACGAAGCTCTCGTCGGTATGGAATCTCACATAGTCGTTTATGTATGAGTCCCCGTTAGCTTGATAGTATGCAAAGGAATTCGGGGGATAAAGTATGGCGCTGTTGGGCTGCGTTGCAACATCTCCCGTGGGAAGATGGAACAGCGCGGGCGTTTTCACAAAAAGCAGAAGCCAAAAGTCGGCTTTAAGTCCGTATACGAAATCGCTTTCATGGGTCGCGTTGAGCTGAACCAGCTCAATATCAATCATTTAAATGTACCTCCCTTGAGGAAAAAACATTATAATAAATCAATGTTTACATTATGAACTCTTTCACGCAATTTGTCAATAGCCGAGCGAAACTTTTATTGGTTTTCATCAATAACGAGCATTCGTTTTTATACATTTTGCCATATAAAATGCGGAAATTATCGCCTCACGCAGCCTTCCCTTTATTCAAAAAATCCCATGGCTTTTCTCTGCTGTATAAAAACCGCTATTGAAATATAAGAGCAGGTATGATAAAATGATAAATATAACATTGATAACACATATCGCACAGTGTGCACTGCACTCCGTGCACTGTGCAAAGTGCAGACTTTTAAATGACGGATTACTGACCCGCTCGTGTTTGACCGACAAAGGGGCTGTTCGGTCTTACCCGACGAAAGGAAAAGCTATGATGATAAAAAGAATGACGTCCGCTTTTGCGGCTGTTTTGACGGCTGCTGTCATGTTAATGTGCAGCGTTTGTGCGCATGCGGCAGGATATTCTTTCGGCTCGCTTTACATGGAGCAGACACAAATCGGAAATACTTTAGAGGTTAGAGTTTCTCTCACCTCAAACCCGGGAATAAATAATTTGAGCTTTGCCGTGCTCTACGACAGCAGAAAGTTCGATTACTTGGGCAACCTCGGCACTAACCCCAACGGAATATTCGGCACATGCGAGTGCATGGAGGGCATCGGCACTATAATTATAAACTGTGAAAGCAGCCTGGATGTATATACGTCCGGCGAAATCGTGACTTTGTATTTCACCGGCACGCAGTCTGACGGAACCACGTGGGACGGATCAGAGGCTCAGTTTACGGCGGTGGTGTCGAGCGCGTCGAGCCAAAGCGGAGCAAACGTTGCCGTCAACGGTTATACGCTCACCGTCAGCAGCGCATCGACAGACGAGGGCGACGGCGATATAGTTCTCGATGAAGAAGAAAACGGCGACGTCGTTGTGATAGATGACGAAACTGACGATGATATACCGGAGGTAACCGTAGCGGAAGAGCCGGAAGAGGAAGTAGAAGTTACAGATAATACGGAGGATACATCGGAACCGGAGGAGTCTGAGGAGCATGAGCAGACGGAGGAACCGCCGAGAGAGGAGGTAACCACCGTCACCGAGCAGACCGAGCCGCCCGTGACAACTGTGACGACTCCCGCAACAACTGCTCAAACAACCCCTGCTGTCACCACTGCGGTGACTACGCAGACCGCCCCTGCCACTTCTGCACCGCAGACATCGGCAGATGTGACCACATCCTCTGATGACTCCGAACAGTCAAGCGCTCAGTCTGACGGAAGGGCTACCACCGCAACGATAGCGGTTGCCGTGCTTGTTTTGACGGTCACCGTTGCAATCGTTGTCGGAGTGGAGTATATGAGAAGAGGCGGAAGAAAATCTGATTGATGAACTTAAAAAGAAAGAGGGATCAATATGTCAAACGTACTGTCGAAGATATTTTCAAAGAAAGTTGTAATTCCTGTGCTGGTGATAATAGCTGTCATCATCCTGATAGCAAACAGCGCAGTAATAGTACCTGCGGGACACACGGGAGTTGTCCTGACTCTCGGAAGGGTGGATGAAAACGTTTTGCAGGAGGGACTGCACTTTAAAATCCCCTTTATTCAGGACGTGGTAAAGATAGACAACCGCATAACAAAGCTTGAGGTTGACACCGAGGCGTTTTCAAAGGACCTGCAAACCGTGTCCACAACCATAGCTATAAACTACCGCGTGGAAACGTCCATGTCCTACAGCATATACAAAAACATCGGCAGAGACTATGAATCTGTGCTGGTTGTTCCGGCGGTGAACGAGGTTTTAAAAGCCATAACGGCAAACTACACCGCTGAGGAAAGCGTCACAAACAGAACGCTCGTTTCAAACGGCTTGATAGACGGGCTTAACGAAAAGCTCAATGAAATAGGCCTTTACGTGACCGATGTAAACATTATCAACTTTGATTTTTCCGACGCATATATAACTGCGATAGAGGAAAAGCAGGTTGCACAGCAGCAGCTTTTAAAGGCTGAAACAGAGAAGCAAACCAAGATAACCAATGCCGAGGCTGACGCGGAGGCGCTTAAAATCCAGACCGAAGCCGAGGCGGAGGCAAACAGAATACTTGCCGAATCCATTACGGACGCGCTTGTCGAGTACAACAAGATTCAAAAGTGGAACGGTGAGCTGCCGATGGTCATCGACCTNNGAACGGTGAGCTGCCGATGGTTACCGGAGGTGCAACGTCAATACTTGACATGAGCTCAATACTCGACAGCAACAGCCAAAGCTCTTCCGGTACGCCGTCAAACAACAGTACAGCACAGACACCCGAGGTGCCTGCTGAATAAATCATCTGTATGAACTATGTTCGCTTGCCGGCGGTGCAATATGCCGCCGCGCAAGGCACGCATGAAAAAAGAGAGGGTATAAATATGAAAAATGTAATCAGAAAAGCATGTGCCGCCGCAACTGCCGCCGTGATGCTCGTGTCAGCTTCCGGATGCGGTATGCTCAACGTAGCCAGCGCATACGGGCTTTACTCAAGGTCGATGGACATAATTGAGGAAGCGGGCGGATATGAAGCGGACTGCGTGATGACAATGACGATGGATCTTTTAGGTGAAACCGATACCACCGAAATGTCGATGAACTACAAGACAAACGGCGACAACGCCCAGGTGACAACGCACCTCGGGGGCGAGGACGGAGACGTTGTCAGCACGACAATAGGCGATATGGTGTATGTGGAGTACGCCGGCACAAACGTAAAGTATCATATTCCGGATGATTACATGGACTCTGTTGAGGATTCGTTTGACGGCGCGGATATTCCGCAGCTGACAGAGGAAATGCTTGAGGGAACAGAGATAGTCAATAACGACGACGGCACAAAGCAGATTTCTCTTAACCTTGACAGCGAAAGCCTCGGCAGCATCCTCGATACGCTTTTGGGCGACACCGAGCTTATGACGTTTGACAACGTGAACTACATCATGATATTTGATGAAAACGATGACCTTTCGGCGATGAGACTTGAATGCGATATGACTATGACTGTTATGGATGTGGATTTCACCGCAAATCTCGTCGCGGATTATACGTTTGTAAACTTCGGAACTGCGCCTGAAATCACGTTGGGCTATGCAGAGGACGAGTATATAGACGGCGGAGAATACGTCGTTGACGACACCGCGGGTGAAGAAGCGGCAGCCTGATAAATGAACGCATAGTGCAGTACATAAAACGCCTTCGGGAATGAGTCCGAAGGCGTTTTTGCTTTTCGTGAAGGCAAGCCGCAACTTTGTGTTGACATTTTTCCTTGCCCGTGATATAATACACAAGTCGCCCGAAATACATAGGCTTGTGAGTGCATGGATGCGTCGGTGCATTGGCGCGTGGGCTTGTGCAACTACGGGATCAGCAATATTCGGAGAGGTATCGAAGCGGTCATAACGAGGCGGTCTTGAAAACCGTTTGGTCAAAAGCCACAAGGGTTCGAATCCCTTCCTCTCCGCCAAAAAGCCATAACCACTACATATAGTGGCTATGGCTTTATTTTTTGCTGCATATAGCTTAGCGACGTCACTCATGTATAGCCAATATTTTTACGACGCCCGCGCAGCAAATGAACGGTTATAAGCTTTGACGGTGCTGTCGGGCTAACATCATCGCACCCGCTTTTCGCAACAAAGCAAGTCCGATGCCCTAAGAGATGACAAAAAAGCTGCAAGCGATTTGTGCTTGCAGCTTTTTACTTACTTTTCTTCGACGCTTGTAAGCCTTATCGACGGGGACTTTATTCCGTTTTTCGCTAACGCTTCGGTTATGCTTTGCGTCAGGTCGTAGTACACGTCCCAATAATCGGCGTTTTCGCACCACACGCGAACGGCAAAGCTCATCGCCTCTGATGTGTTGTCGCTCAGCCTCGCCATGGGTTTCGGGTCGGCAAGAATCTTTTGAGCTGACGCTATGGTTTCAAGCATTATCTGCTGAACCTTCGACGGGTCTTCGCCTCTTGCACAAAGGAATACCATGTCAACCCTTCGGATGTTTTCGGAGGAGTAGTTTATGACGTTTGAATTCATGAGATTGCCGTTCGGAACGGAAACTCTCTTGTTGTCCGGCGTCAAAAACGTCGTGTAGAACAGGTTTACAGAGTCAACAGTTCCGGACGCACCCGCCGCGTCTACATAGTCTCCGCTCTTAAACGGCTTGAAGATTATTATCATCAAACCACCCGCGAGATTTGAAAGCGAGCCTTGAAGCGCAAGTCCTATTGCTGCGGCGGCGGATGCAAGCACCGCTATCACGGACGCCATCGGAACGCCGAGTATGCTTACTATTGATATTGCAAGTATTACATAAA
>DDJI01000075.1:0-4753 GCA_002338885.1 Ruminococcus sp. UBA1828
GGGGTCGTCGGTTCGAGCCCGACAGAGGCAGCCACAAGGAGTCAAGCAATAGTTTGGCTCTTTTTTCTTCTGTTTTTGTGTTGCCGCATTCAAGCCCGAAGCTGCGCACGGGAGGCGTACTGCCTGCTGGCGCTGTTTTTGGGCACGTTCGGCGCGCATAAGTTTTATGCGGGCAAAACCGGTACCGGCATAGCGTTCATACTTTTCAGCTGGACGTGCATACCGTCTATCATTTCGTTTGTCGACTTCATAATAGGCTTGTGCAAAAAGTCGGACGCAAACGGCAACATACTGGTGTGATGCGCGTGCCGGCTGTGGCGCTGCAGGAGCATAACAGCCGAAAACCGCCGTGCAAACGGGCATCGGATAAAAATTAAAGCGAAAAAAGCGGGCTGCGCCGTATTGTCCGGCGCGGCTCGCTTTGCTTTTTGCGATGCGCTTTTGGGGAAAATTAGCCCGCAAGAGTGGTAAAACTTCTGTTAGCCCTTGACTTTTGGGCGCGACTTGTCTATACTGTTTAGGTGAATGTCATTAAATGATGTATTAAAAATAAGGAGGCAATAAAGTGCGACGCATTAAAAAACCTGTTTTCTTTATTGTTGTTGTGCTTATAGCTGTCTTTGCTTATCTGACCTTCGCGGGAGTAAGTACGACTTACGGCGACATCGAAACAAAGATTATCAAGTCCACCGACGATATCCGTTGGGGAATAGATATCANNGCGGCGGTGTTGACGTCACGTTCTCACCTCCGGAGGGCGTAGAGGCTACCACGGAACAGATGGACGCCGCGCAGGCTGCGCTCGACATGCGTCTTGTAAACCTTGGTATCACAGACTATGAGCTTTACGTTGACTATTCAAATAACAATATCATCGTGAGATTCCCGTGGCAGGCGGGCGAAGAGGACTTCGACCCCGAGGCTGCGGTTGAAGAGCTTGGCGAAATGGCTGAGCTGACGTTCAGAGAGGGATACGAAACCGATGAGTACGGTCTTCCCACCGGCGTCACAGAGGAAAACGTCATTGTTACCGGAGACATGGTAGTGTCTGCAACCGCCGTTGCGTGGGAGGAAAACGGACAGTATCAGTTCGGAGTTGCATTGGAGTTTAACGAAGAGGGAACCGCTGCTTTTGCAGAGGCAACCGAAAGACTTGCGGGAACGGGCGAGGTAATATCCATATGGATGGACGACACCTGCATATCCTACCCGACGGTTGAGTCGGCAATCACCGACGGCAAAAGCTCCATAACCGGTAACTTCACATACGAGTCCGCAAAGGATCTCGCCGACAAGATAAGCGCCGGCGCGCTCCCCTTCAAGCTTGAGACTTCCAACTTCCGCACCATATCCGCATCCATGGGCCTTGGCGCAAGGAATGCAATGATCGTAGCCGGAATAGTTGCGTTTGCTTTGATCGCAATATACATGATAATATTCTACAGACTTCCCGGAGCGGTTGCGGTAATAGCCCTTGTGGGACAGGTTGTAGGCTCGATAGCATGCATAACCGGATTCTTCGGAAATATCCCGAGCTTCACTTTGACAATACCCGGTATCGCCGGTATCATACTTGCGGTCGGCATGGGTGTTGACGCAAACGTCGTCACCTTTGAAAGAATCAAGGAAGAGCTGCGATCCGGCAAGACACTCAACACTTCGCTCGAGCTGGGCTACTCAAGAGCATGGTCCGCCATCTTTGACGGAAACATAACCATAGTCTTTGTGGCAATCATACTCATGGGCGCGTTCGGACCGCCGGACAGCCTCTTTTCTAAGCTCATGGGCTGGCTCTACTTCATGTTCCCGACAACTATCGAGGGCACGATTTACTCCTTCGGCTACACGCTTTTGGTCGGAGTTATACTCAACTTCGTGTTCGGAGTGTTCTGCTCAAGACTTATGCTCGCCTCACTTTCTAAGTTCAAGGCGCTCAGAAATCCCATACTATACGGAGGTGTAAAGAACAATGAAGAAAACCTTTGATGTAGTTGGAAAGAAAAAATACTTTTACACCTTCTCGCTGGCAGTAATAATAATAATTGCGATAATACTCAGCTTCGTGCTCGGAATGGGCGTTGCCATCGAGTTTAAGGGCGGAACAATCATAACCTATTCCTACACCGGCACCATAGATGCCGATGCGGTTGCCGCGGCAGCCTCCGAGGCGGCAGGCGAGAGCTGTAACGCAACGCTCGGAGAGTCGCTTGCGGACGGCATGACGACCGTGTCGCTGAGCTTCCCCTCATCGCAGGGATTCACCGCTGAAAAGCAGTCCGAGCTTACCGATGCGCTCAACGAGCAGTTCTCCGAAAACACGCTTGCCCTTTACAACTCGCAGGACGTAAACCCCACCACCGGCGCGGGATTCTTCGGAAAGTGCCTGGTTGCGGTTGCGTTCTCGGCAGTGGTGATGATTGTGTACATCGGCTTCAGATTCAGAAAAATCGGCGGATGGGTTGCGGGCGTTTGCTCGGTAATAGCCCTGATTCACGATATGTGCTTCGTTTATGCATGCTTCGTGGTTTGCAGATTTGAGATAAACGCAAACTTCATGGCGGTGCTCTTGACAATACTCGGCTACTCAATAAACGCCACCATCATCATTTACGACAGAATACGTGAAAACAGACGTCTTTACGGCGACGAAAAGACCCTTGACGAGTACGTGAACATGAGCGTCACCCAGTCGATGGGCAGATCTGTCCACACCACAGCAACCACTGCCATAGCAATGGCTGCCGTCTGCGTGGTAGCGCTTGTAGCGGGCGTTGATTCGATACTGAGCTTCTCGTTCCCGCTTCTTATAGGTCTTTTGGCAGGCGTTTATTCCTCTAACTGCATAGCTCCTACGCTTTGGACTATGTGGCAGGGCGCAATAGACCGCAAAAAGGCTGAAAAGAAAAAGTCCGCAAAGACCGCAGGCGCAGGCGCAGGCGCAAGCGCAAGCGCAAAGGCAAAATAAAAACGGCAGATCGCCGCAAATATTTTTAACAGCGGAGCCAGATGCGCCCTAAGCGGCGTGTCGGCATACACGGATTGTTGCGGCGCGGAGTTATTCGCGCCGCTTATTATTTACGGAGGTAAATATGCGCAAAATAACAGCCGGAATTTCAACGTCCTGCTGCTACCCGGAGTACCCGGAGCTGACTTTAAAGAAACTGTGCGAAAGAGGAGTAAAGCACCTTGAGATATTCGTAAACACTCACTCTGAGACGGACGCCGGCTACGTAAAAGAGCTGAGCGCAATACTCAGGGCGAACGGCTCGAAATGCGTTTCACTTCACCCGTTCACCTGCGGCATAGATACATACATGCTCTACACCGGCTATGAGCGCAGAATAAACGACTACTTAGACTACCACAAGCGGTATTTTGAGGCTATGAACATCCTCGGCGCACGCTACTTCGTGCTGCACGGAAACAAAAACCGCTGCCCGATAGAAACAGTCATAGAGGGGTACGCAAGGCTTGACGAGGTGGCAAAGGGCTTTGGCGTGAAGGTCCTGCAGGAAAACGTCTGCCGCTGTACAACCGGCGAGCTGTGGCAGCTGAAGAGCATGAAAAACGCCCTCGGCGATCAGGCGGGGTTTGTCCTTGACACAAAGCAGGCGGTGAGAAAGGGCTTTGACCCGTATGACTTCGTGACCGCCCTCGGCAAAAATATAAAGCACGTTCACTTTTCCGACCACGGCAGCGCAGGCGACTGCCTGCTCCCCGAAAAGGGCGAGCTGAACACAAATAAGTTCGTCGCCGCACTTGACAGCGTGGGGTTTGAAGGCGCTATAATCCTTGAACTGTACAGAAGTGGCTTTGATACATATGACGATTTGTTAAAAGGATTAGATTATATACAAAAAGCAATAGACTTGCTCGATAAAAAGGACTGAATCAGGCGTTTGCATGACGCCACCGGCATGCATGCCCCGAGTACGCTAAGCGGCAAGTAAAAAATTACGGACAAAAAAAGCCGTCCCGACAGTGTCGGGGCGGTTTTTTAGTTGTTGAGTTCGGTTATGATGTTTATAAAGCTTTCGAGGTCGTTAAAGTCCTTGTAGACCGATGCAAAGCGCACATATGCCACAAGGTCTATTTCCTTGAGCGCACTTAAAACGTCGTCGCCTATTTCGGATGTCGAAATCTCGGTGCGCATCTCGTTTGCCGTCTTGTTTTCGATGTCGTCAACTATCTTTTCTATCGTCTCAAGGCTCACCGCACGCTTTTTTGTCGCCGTGGATATGCCCAAAATGAGCTTTTCACGGTCGAAAGGCTCGAAACTTCCGTCCTTTTTCTGAACCATCAGCACCGGCTTTTCGACAATCTCATATGTGGTAAAGCGCTTGCCGCACTGAGTGCACTCACGCCTGCGTCTCTTTTTTCCCTCACTGGGTCTGGAGTCTATAACCTTGGTGTCCTCATACCCGCAAAACGGACATCTCATATCTGTCACCTCGTAAAAACATCGACTTTTGTCGCTGTAACTTCGTATAAGCGTCGCTTATAACGTAATCTGCTTCTTTACGAAATTATAACATAATATTTCCCCGTTTGCAACATGTAAATGTTTTGAAGTGCGCATCCCGCCCGCGGCATATTACGCTTTTCGCCGGTTGTGTACGTCTTTAAAGAATCCTGTACCATGCCGGTATTTCGGGCAAAAACCGAGGCGATAAGGCGGAAAGCAATGCTTTCTAACCTCCTGTGCATGCGTTTAAAGAATCCTGTACCACGCCGGTATTTCGCCGGCGAAAAC
>DDJI01000075.1:4814-14731 GCA_002338885.1 Ruminococcus sp. UBA1828
TCCTGTGCATGCGTTTAAAGAATTCTGTACCATGCCGGTATTTCGCCTGCGTATATTGCACGGGTCAAAAACCTCAGCTGCCCGCACTCCGCCAAAAACTCGTCCGAGCCGCTTTGATAAAGGCTTTCAAGCCTTGCGGCGGACTCTGCCGCCCTCAGCAGCGCCTCCTCGCCGACTATGCATGAAAGGCGCTTTGCATACCCTTCAAAAAAGCTTTCAAACTGCGCTATCTGCTCGCTTGCGTCGCCCTCGGCATACGCCTTTTCCACAAGCTCAAGCTCCCCGTAAAGCTTTGAGTTCTGCGCGCCGATGTACACTATCGCAGAGCACCCCGCCGCTATGATTGCGGCTATTATGCAAACGCTTATGATTATCCTCTTCATGAGTTTGCGCCTCCTTTTTTGCCCGCCTTGTCTTTTGGAATTATCTTTATGCTGCCGTCGGGGTAGCTAAGGCATATGAGCACGTCCTTGGGCGAAAGCCGACGCGAGCGGAGCGCATCGGACAGCTTTGAGCCGCTCAGGTATCTTGAGCTTAGCACCTTTCCCGCCGATATGACCACCTCCGGAGGGTCCTCCGCCACGGGCGGCGCATTTAGGGTCGCCTGAGTCAGCGGCAGCTTGTCGCACTTTTGAAGAACGCTTATCTTTCCCGTGGTCTCGACTATTGCATACTGCACCTCGGTTATGTCGAAGACGCCGCTGTTTCTGAGCGCGGCGCAGATGTCGTCTACAGTCAGCCGCAGCTCGCACATCACATGCTCGTCAAGCTTTCCGTTTGATATGAGTATCTTCGGCGCACCGGTGACAATACGCCGTATCCGCCGCGACTTTAAGCACACGTATGACACGAGTATGTCAAGGCATACAAGCGTTAAAATCGGCACAATCCCCGTCAACAGCGGCAGGGATGCGTTCTCCATCGAAAGCGTGGCGATGTTTGATATGAGTATGGTTATGACCAGCTCGGAGGGTGAGAGCTGCCCTAACTGCCTCTTGCCCATTGCCCTCGTGGCGAATATGACTATTAAGTATACTATTATCCCTCTGATGAATATGATAAGCACGCAAAAGCCGCTCCTTCCTTCGGTTATGTATCTATGTTTCCCTGAAACCCGCCGCTTTAAACGCGCCTAACGCTTTGACGAGCGCACGGTTCGCATCGTTTGCACGATGCGAACCGCAAAAAAGCCAATTTTTCAGAATAATTTACGCCGCACACGACAAACATAATATAAAAACTGCACTAAAGGGGGTGCGCAATCTGGACGGCTGTAATTGCGGCAAGCGGCTGAGCCTGAGCCTTGAGCGAAACCTGTCCGAAATAAAAAGAATATTCGGCGGCTCGTCCGACCTAAACGTCCTGAGGGCGAGAATAGGCAGGGCGGACTGCGCCGTTTTGACCCTTGAGGGGATGGTGTCGTCGTCTGCGGTGTCCGACATGCTTTTGGAGCCGCTTATGAGGGCGGGTGAAAAAAGGCTCGGTTCGCAGGCGTTTTACGATTATATATCAAAATCCGGAATGTTCTCTACCGAGCAAAAGCAGGTCTTAAATTTCGGCGAGGCGGCAAAAATGCTCTGCTCGGGCTTTGCGCTTGTCATGACCGACGGCGTTTCAAGGGCGCTTTGCGTCAGCGCGCAGGGCTTTCAGACAAGGGCTGTTTCGGAGCCTGAGAGCGAATCAAACATAAAGGGCGCGCATGAGGCGCTCAGCGACAACCTCAGAACAAGCATGTCGCTCATAAGAAGAAGAGTGAAAAGCCCACTTTTGAGGTTTGAGTTTTTGCGCGCGGGAACGCTTGCCGATATCGAGCTGTGCGTCGTGTATATAGCGGGCAAGACACCTAAAAAGCTCCGCGACGAGGTAAAAGCACGCATCAGGAAGATGGATTTAGAGCTTATCCTCACGAGCGGGAGCATAATACCCTTTGTGTCAAAGAGCAAGGGCGCGTTTTTCTCCGAGGCATCCACCACCGAACGCCCCGACGTCATAGCCGCAAAGGTCAACGAGGGGCGAATAGCTCTTTTGATAGACGGCGTGCCGTATGCCGTGCTGTTCCCGACGCTCTTTGCGGAGAACTTTCAGACGGTTGACGACTACGAGGAAAAGCCGCTTTTTGCCGCATGCCAAAGAATTGTAAGGTATATTGCGTTCTTCATAGCGGCGTTTCTGCCCGGGACATACGTCGCCGCGGCGATATATCACTCGGAGGTGCTTTCAAGGCCGCTGCTTTTGAGCCTTATAGCGTCGGAGGAGAGCACGCCCCTGCCGCTTGTCTCGGAGATGCTGATGGTGATAATCATGTTTGAAATCCTGCGCGAGGCGGGCCTTAGGCTCCCCAAAACCGTCGGCGGGGCGGTGTCGATAGTCGGCGGACTTGTGATAGGCGACGCCGCGGTCACAAGCGGACTGATATCCGCGCCGCTGCTCATAATCATAGGCATAACCGCCACAAGCTCCTTTGTTCTGCCGGGGCTTAACCCGCAGGTGACGCTTTTAAGGCTTGCATCGGTAGCTGCGGGCGGCATAGCGGGCTTTTACGGCATGGCCGTGCTGATAACGCTGACGCTTGTAAACGCATCGAGCTGCCAGAGCTACGGCGTGCCGTACACCGCTCCGTTTGCCCCGCTCACGCTGTCCGCAGTCAGAAAAACCGTTGCAAGAGAGGGCTTTAAGCCTGACATGAAAAACGCCACCATAGAACAGCTTGTCGGCGCGGGAGGTAAAAAAGATGACGGAAAATAAAAGCTGTGCATGCCATGCCGAAGGTGCCCCGAACGCCGCCGGCGGGACGGCTCTGATAAGCCACTCGCAGGCGTACGTTCTTTTGATACTCGCAAGGCTTTTGCACACGATGATATACTTTCACGGCGAGATGCGCATGGGTGCGTGGATTTTGGCGTCCATACTCATCTCCACCGCCATAGAAACCCTGCTCTGCCTGCCGCTCCTTGCGCTGCTGTCAAGGTTCGGCGGGGTGGGGGAGCTTATACGCCGCTCACCTGTGTACGGCTTTTTGTGCGCTGCGTTCTTTTTGTTTTTGTCGAGCGGCTCGGTGACGCACTTCAACCGCTTCATGCAGACGGAGTTCCCGCAGGTTTTGCCGCCCGTCGCGGTCATGCTTGTGACTGCCGCCGCGGCGGTGTACTGCTCCTGCCTTGGAGTGCAGGCGCTTGCGAGGGCGGGAACGATAGTTTTTGCGGCGTTTGCGGTGCTGCTCGTGTCAATGGCTTTGGTGAGCGAGGCAAAGCCGGACATGCTGAATATGATTCCCGTCACCGAGGCGGACATGCCCGACCTGTGGCGGATGATGCTTCAGGATTTAAGCTCAAGCCGCTGGCTTGTCATGCTCCCCTGCCTTGCGCCGTGCATACGCGACGTCAGGACGGGTGCAAAGAAAACCGCCGCCGCATATCTTGTGACAAAGCTTGTGATACTTGAGCTGCTCGCCGCGCTGACTATACTTCTTCTCGGCAATTTTGTAAGAATAATAGGGTACCCCATACTTGCCATAGGCGCGTATGCGAGGACAGATTTTATACGCCACTTTGACGCGGTGAACATGTTCGTGTGGAGCTTAAACTGCATACTCGTAAACGGCGTGTACATCTTTCTTGCCGCATCTAAAATGCCCGCAAAATCCCCCTCAAAGCCGAATGTCGTCGGGGCGGTGATATGCGGAGCGGTGGTATTTGCGGCGGCGTATGCGTCATACGGCACGGGACTTGACTACAACTCAAACGCCGCAAACGCGGTAAAAGGGGCTGCGGTCTTGGCGCTGGGCGTGGCTGCGCCCGCAATATCGCTCGTACACTGCAAGCTGCAAAAAAGGAGGGAAGAGGCGTGCAAAGAGGGATAAGTAGAGCCGTGGCATTTGCGGCGGCAGTGCTTGCGGCGGCTTTTCTGTGCGGCTGCACAAGGCTTGCGGACGTGAATTTGAGGCTTGTTGTTCACGCGGTGGGCGTAGACATAATCGACGACGGCATCTGGCGCGCAAGCTATCAGGTCTTTAACGCCCAGCCTGCGCAGGAGGGCGGGCCGGTCGATGCAACGGACCAAAACGTTGTGACGATTGTGACATACGGGCGGAGCCTTTACGAAACCCAAAAGAGCCTTGAGCTTCAAACCGGAAAGGAGGTGCTCACAGGCGACGTCGAGCTTATCGTCCTGGGCAGGGGCTTTACCCCGACGCAGGAGTGCATAGGCGAGGACATATCGGGCGTGCTGTCTTATTTTTGGAACAACTACGACATATACATGGGTGTGAACGTGGTGTTTTCGGAGGGCGACGCGGCGGACATAGTCAGCGCTGAGCTTGAGCACGGCACGGCTGCGGCGGAGCTTTTAAACCGGATGATACTTTCCGCACAGGAGTACACCCGCACCGTCCCCACCCGCCTGATAGAGGCGTCGAACCGCCTCTCGGACGAGTGCTCCGGCTTTATAGTCCCCATGATGAGCGCATACTCGACATCCGTTCCGGAAGGGCTTGACGGTGCGGACATCTACGACAAATATNNCACCGCAAGCGTCTTAGTCAGCGGCGGCGTACCGGTGAAAATCCTCGCCCCGCAGCAGTCACAGGGCGTGAGCATACTGTCCGGCAGGGCGGACAAGCTCTCATATGAGCTCATGTGCGACGTAAAAAGGGTGTCGGCAGAGATAGATGTTAAAAAGATAGAGCGCAAAATATCCCTTTCGGAGGCGTCTGACGCCGAGTCCGAAAATGTGCTCGTTCCGGTGCTCGACGTCACACTGCACGGCAAAGTCAAGCTCAAGGACTATCCTGACGGCTACGACGAAAACGCCGTCATCGCCGCGGCGGAGCAGATGATAAAGGACGTGTGCTCGCAGGGGCGCGAAGCGGTGAGCGCGTATCCGTGCGACGCTTTGGGGATTTTGAGAATGCTGAAGCGGTATCAAAACGAGTTTTACAACCGCAGTTCGGGCGAGTATGAAGGCCTGCTCGGCGGCGCCGTGGTGAACGTCGGGGTCAAGCTTGACATAACGGAGTGATAAAAAGCCCCGCAAGGCTTGAAATCGGCGCGCCGTCATGCTATGATAAACAAAATAGACGCAGTATGCCTTGCCGGAAAATCGGATCAGGCGATTCGCGTGCAGATGTATGGGAATTGACAGGATACTAAGGAGCAGAATAGGAGAATTAGCATGATAAAGCTGGAAAATCATCTCGGCGAGATAACTATAACCAACAACTACCTCATGTCACTGATAGGACACGCCGTCACAGGCTGCTTCGGAGTGGTAAGAATGAACCCCATAGGGGCAAAGCAGGGGGTACGGACAAACATTTTAGGCAGTACGTCGATAGACAACGGCGTAAAGATACACGTACCCAAGGGCACAAACAGCATGATAATAGACCTTCACATATTCGTGACTTACGGAATAAACGTTTCGGCGATTGTAGACAGCATTGCGGGAAAGGTAAGGTATGTTGTCGAGAGCGAGACGGGCTTGGAGGTCAAAAAAATAAACGTCTTTGTTGACGGTATGGAATCGTAGTAAAGGAGACAGTTCAATGTTAACCGGTCGTATACTCAGGGACGCATTTATAAGCGCCGCCAACGCAATATCCAACAACAAAAAGAAGGTAGACGAGCTAAACGTCTTTCCCGTTCCGGACGGAGACACCGGCACAAACATGTCCATGACCCTCTCAAACGCAAAAAAGGAGCTTTTGCTTTTAAGCGACGGCATCACCGTGGCGGAGGCCGCAAAGGTGATGGCGTCGGGGCTTTTGAGGGGCGCGCGCGGAAATTCCGGCGTCATAACCTCGCTTTTGTTCAAGGGCTTTGACAAGGCGTTTGCCGGCAAGACGGAGGCAGACACATCAGACCTTGCGGACGCCATGGAAAAGGGCGTGGAGCGGGCATACAAGGCAGTTATGAAGCCCACCGAGGGCACAATCCTCACCGTTGCAAGGCTTGCGGCGGCAAAGGCAAGGGAAATATGCCAAAGCACCACCGACTTAGCGGAGTTTTGGGACGAGGTGTGCTCCGAGGCGGAAGAGGTGTTAAAGACCACGCCGGAGCTTTTGGCCACCCTTAAAAAAGCCGGAGTTGTCGACGCCGGCGGCAAGGGACTTTGCATAATCATGCGTGCCATGGGAGAGGTGTTTGCGGGAAGGGGTATTGTCGCGGACCTTTCGGAGGGCAAGAGCGCACCCGAGCCTGTGACGGTTGAGACGTTTGCGTCTGTTGTCGGCGCGTTCGACGAGGAGATACACTTTACATACTGCACCGAGTATATAGTCAAGAAAAACCCCGGCTGCGACGACTCCATAAAGCTTCGGGCGTATTTGGAGACAATAGGCGACTGCGTTGTGGTTGTGGAGGACGACGAGATAATCAAGGTTCACGTTCACACCAACAACCCCGGACTTGCCATAGAAAAGGGACTCGAGTTCGGCTCGATGAACCTGCCCAAGATAGAAAACATGCGCTACCAGCATGAGGCAAAGCAAAAGGAAAACAAGGTCACGATATCGAGCGCAAACGAGGCGTATGCGAGGGCGGAGCCTGAAAAGGACTACGGCTTTGTTGCCGTCGCGGTGGGCGAGGGCATAGAGGCGATGTTCAAGGATGCGGGCGCGGACTGCATAGTCAAGGGCGGACAGACGATGAACCCCTCAACCGACGACATACTTGCCGCGGTGATGGCGTGCCCCGCAAAGACCGTCTTTGTTTTGCCGAACAACAAAAACATAATCATGGCTGCCGAGCAGGCGGGAAAGCTCGTCACCGACAGAAAGGTGTGCGTTTTGCAGACGAGAACCATCCCTCAGGGAATATCCGCGCTTTTGGCGTTTGACCCGTCTGCGGACTTCAACGCAAACCGCAGCGGCATGACCAGGGCGTTTGAGAGAGTCAAGACGGGACAGATAACCTTTGCCGCGAGGGACAGCGAGTTTGACGGCGAGAAGATACGCGAGGGCGACATACTTGCCCTTGAAAACGGCAAGCTTGCCTTTGTGGAGGACGACCTTGAAAAGGCGGCGTATAAGCTGACAAAGAGGCTTGTTAGCTCGGACAGCGAGTTCATAACGATAATATACGGCTCTGACGTCACAGACGTGCAGGCGGAGTCACTGAGAATGAGGGTAGAGGAAAAGTTCGGACAAAGGCTTGATGTAAACCTCATACTCGGCGGCCAGCCGGTGTATTACTACATAATAAGCGTTGAGTAAACCGAAAATATATAAACCTGCGGCGCCGCTTTAGTATAAGCGGCGCTTATATCGCTCAAAAAGAAGGGGAGTTTTAGTTGAAGGGACTTTTAAAGTACTTTAAGGGCTACACTGTCGAGGCAGTATGCGCGCCTTTTTTCAAGATAGTTGAGGTGGCGTTTGAGCTGATGGTGCCGCTTGTGGTGAAAAGCATAATCGACGTGGGAATACCGTCCGGCGACAAGGGATACATAGCGCTGATGTGCGGCGTCATGGTTCTTTTGGGCGCGGTGGGACTTGCAAGCACCCTCACGGCTCAGTATTTCGCCGCAAAGGGCGCGGTGGGCTTTTCCTCCGCCGTAAGACAGGCGCTTTACGACCACATACAGTCGCTGTCCTTTACCGAGCTTGACCGGCTCGGCACGTCAACCCTGATAACAAGGCTGACAAACGACCTGAACCAGGTTCAGACCGGAGTAAACCTCACCCTGAGGCTTTTGATGCGCTCCCCGTTCATAGTGTTCGGCGCGATGATACTTGCGTTCACGATAGACGTGCGCTCGGCGATGATATTTGTCGCAGTGATACCTGCGCTGTCGGTTGTGGTGTTCGGAATAATGCTTATAAGCATACCGCTTTACGCCAAGGTTCAGGGCAAGCTCGACAAGGTTTTGCTCAAAACCAAGGAAAACCTGTCCGGTGCAAGGGTCATAAGGGCTTTTTGCATGGAGGAAGGCGAGACCGCAGACTTTGTAGAAAAGAACAACGCCCTTGCCAGGATGCAGAAGTTTGTCGGAAGGATATCGTCCGTGATGAACCCCATGACTTACGTGATAGTGAACCTGGGAATAATCTTTTTGATATACTCCGGCGCGCTCAGGGTGGAGGCGGGCGTTTTGACGCAGGGCGCAGTGGTTGCCCTTTACAACTACATGTCCCAGATACTCACCGAGCTTATAAAGCTCGCAAACCTGATAATAAGCATAACAAAGAGCCTGGCTTGCGCAAAGAGAATAGAGGCGGTGCTTGAAATATCGCCGTCGATGAAAAACGGAACCGCAACATGCGGCAAAAACTCCGAGTATGAAATAGAGTTTCGCGGCGTGTCCTTTAAGTATGAGGATGCCGCCGCCGATTCGCTCGAGGACGTGTCCATAAAGATAAAAAAGGGCGAAACCATAGGAATTATAGGCTCAACCGGCTGCGGAAAGTCAACCCTTGTAAACCTGATACCCCGCCTTTACGACTGCACGCAGGGCGAGGTGCTTGTTGACGGTGTGAACGTCAAGGATTACGACGAGGAGTCGCTGAGGGATAAAATAGGAATAGTCATGCAAAAGTCGGTGATGTTCGGCGGAAGTATACGGGACAACATCAGAATGGGCAAGCTCGACGCAACAGACGAGGAAATATCGGAGGCCGTGCAGGCGGCTCAGGCTCAAAACGTCGTAGACGGCAAAAAGCAGGGGCTTGATTATATCGTCGAGCAGGGCGGCAAAAACCTCTCCGGCGGACAGATGCAAAGGCTGTGCATAGCAAGGGCGCTCGTCAAGAAGCCGGGCATACTCATCCTTGACGACAGCTCGTCGGCTCTTGACTACGCCACCGACGCCGCACTCAGAAAATCCCTCTCCTCGCTTTCATACAACCCCACGGTTATAACGGTGTCCCAAAGGGTTTCAACCGTCATGCATGCGGACAGAATCATGGTTCTTGAGGACGGAAAGACGGTGGGCATAGGCACTCATGAAGAGCTGTTAGAGCATTGCCCCGAGTACAGCGAGCTGTACATGACCCAGATAAAGAACGGAGCGGGAGGTGCAAAGGCGTGAGAAAGGGAAATTTAAACTCAACCGGCGCAACCGGAGCGTCCGGCGCAGTCAAAAAGCTGCTTTTGCTTTTGCGCAGATACCGCATCCTGATGGCGCTGTCGATAATTTTGGCTGCGGCATACGTGATACTGACGCTTTATGTGCCGATAATATTCGGCGAGGCCATAGACAGCATCGCAGACAACGGCGTGGACATCCCCGCAATCGTAAAGTACCTTTTTGAGGCGGGAGTGANNGCCGTCATGCAGTGGGTGATGAATGTCGTCAACAACCGCATAACCTACGAGACTGTCAGGGACATAAGGGAGCGGGCGTTTAAGAAAATCGAGACGCTGCCCTTAAAATACATCGACTCGCACGCCCACGGAGACCTTGTGAGCAGGGTTATATCCGACGTGGATCAGCTTGCGGACGGCTTGCTTTTGGGATTCTCGCAGTTTTTCACCGGAGTTGTGACCATAGTCGCCACGCTTTGCTTCATGTTCTCGATAAGCTGGAAGATAACCATAATAGCCGTGGTTTTGACGCCGCTTTCTTTGTTTGTCGCAAGGTTTGTGGCAAAGTCCACCTATGAGCTGTTCAAAAAGCAGTCTGCGGTCAGAGGCTCGCAAACTGCGCTTATTGACGAGATGATAGGCTCTCAAAAGGTCGTCAAGGCGTACAACTACACCGAGCGCAGCCACGACAGATTTAAAAAGATAAACGACGACCTGACAAAGGTGTCGGTAAAGGCCATCTTTTTGTCCTCGCTTGTAAACCCGTCCACGAGATTTGTAAACGCCATAGTTTACGCCGCCGTCGGACTGAGCGGCGCGCTGTCGGTGGTCGCGGGAACGGTGACTGTCGGCGGGCTGACATGCATACTCAACTACGCAAACCAGTACACAAAGCCCTTC
>DDJI01000015.1:0-266 GCA_002338885.1 Ruminococcus sp. UBA1828
AAATTTTTCTATGTCAAGCCTGATGTCATAAAACATCCTTATAGGCTCGGCGCTGTTTAGGATATAATAATTTCTTCCCTCTGTTACGCAGTATTTGGCATAGCAAAAGCACTGCGAAACCGATGCGTTTTTAGCGTTTGCCTTTTTGACGCCCTTTGCGCAAACTTCAACAAGGCCCTCTGTGTCAGACAGAATGCTGAGTATTTTATCGTTTTCGCCCGACGCGCGTTCTCTTATTACAAGCCCGTTTACCGTCAACATATGTG
>DDJI01000015.1:283-2754 GCA_002338885.1 Ruminococcus sp. UBA1828
GTTTACCTTAATCATAAAGAACCGCTCCATGTCCTCCCTTGCAAGCCTGCCAACAGTCTTGAGCATGGATCCGCCCTTGCCTATTACTATGCCTTTGTGAGAATCTCTTTCGCAGTATATAACTGCGCTGACATCCATAACGCCCTCGCCGTATTTGTTATCATGCTCGCTTAGGCTCTCTATTTCCACGGCAATACCGTGAGGGACCTCGTCAGAAAGCAAATTCAAAAGCTTTTCGCGAATAATCTCTGATATTATGACCTTTTCGGGCTGGTCGGTAAACTTGTCATCGGGGAAATAATGCGGGCCTGTAACAGCAAACTGCTCCAGCTCGTCAAGGATTATATCAAGCCCGTCGTCGCTTATCGCGCTTACCGGTATAACTCCTTTAAAGTCATACATCGAGGAATATTCGCTTATTATCGGGATGAGCGCTTGCTTGTCCTCGAACAAATCCACTTTGTTTACCACAAGTATTACAGGAGCTTTTGACGCCTTTAACGACTTCAGCAGCGCCTGCTCGGGCTTTCCCGGTTTCTTTTGAGGGTCTACCACTAAAAGTGCCGCATCGATTGAGCTGACAGATTCGTTTATCGCATTTATCATGTGTTCAGACAGCTTGTCCCTCGTCTGATGCATTCCGGGGGTGTCTATGAATACATATTGAATACTGCCCTTTGTAAGCACTCCGGTTATTTTTGTCCTTGTTGTCTGAGGCTTTGAGCTGACAGCAGCTATCTTTTCCCCTATTAGAGCATTTAAAAGCGACGACTTGCCCACATTAGGCCTGCCGACAATAGTGACAAAAGCCGTCTTTGTGTCACCGTGCTCTGTTTTTATCTTTTCAGCATTGCTCATATGCTCACATCCTCGTCATCTGACTTTATTTTAACTGATGTTCAGTTTTGAAATAATCGCTCTTTCCTTGCTCCTCATCAGCTCGGTTTCCGGACTGTCCTCGTCGGAATGATCATACCCTAAAAGGTGAAGCATCGAATGCACGACCAAAAAAGCAATCTCCCTTACCGTTGAGTGTCCAAGCTCGCTTGCCTGCTCCGCCGCACGCTCCGTAGATATTATTATGTCGCCAAGCTCGTAACATCCGCTGTCCGGATTGATATCATACTCTCTGTTATCAGCCAAGGGAAAAGACAGCACGTCGGTTGGCGCGTCGATGTTTCTGAACTCCTTATTTATTTCCCTGATTCTCGCGTNNTGCTTATTTCGCTGTTTTGATCGAAGTCCGCCTCATACAGGCTCTGCATGCAGCAGTCTTTTATGAGCTTTTTAAACTCCGGAGTGATCTTGACAAGCTTTTGCTCGTTGTTAAATGAAACTCTAAGCTTTTTCATTTATCTGCGCATCCTTTCGTTGTTGTAACGCTCGTAAGCCTTTACGATGTCCTGAACAAGCTTATGCCTTACAACGTCCTTTTCGCTGAAGTAGTTTATGCCTATATCGTTCACGTTCTTTAAAACCTTTACCGCTTCAATGAGTCCCGACTTTCTCGGATCAGGCAGGTCTATCTGCGTGACGTCTCCGGTTATGACCATTTTGCTGTTGAATCCGAGCCTTGNNCACAAACGCATCATCTAATGTTCTTCCTCTCATATAGGCAAGAGGTGCAACCTCAATGCTTCCGCGCTCCTGATACTTAGCAAACGACTCTGCGCCCAGCATTTCAAAAAGTGCGTCGTAAAGAGGCCTTAAATACGGGTCAACCTTAGTTTGAAGGTCGCCGGGCAAAAAGCCGAGCTTTTCTCCCGCCTCAACAGCAGGTCTTGTGAAATTGCCGTNNACAGCAGGTCTTGTGAGTATGATTTTGTTTATTTCGTGCGAGCGAAACGCCCTTACAGCCATTGAAACCGCCAAAAACGTCTTGCCCGTTCCGGCGGGACCGACTCCGAAGGATATTGTGTTTTCTTTTATCGACTCAATGTATTTTTTCTGACCGAGAGTTTTGGGCTTGATTATCTTTCCGGCAGAGGTTACGCATATTCCCCCGTCGGACAAATTGGCTATATCTTCAGCACCGGTTTCATCCGCCATGGATAAAACATATCTCACCTGCTGCTCTGTTATGTCATCGCCGTTTTCGGCAATTTTTAAAAGAGCGCTTATGCAGGAATACGCTTTGTCCACATCAGCCTGGCTTCCCGCTATCTTTATATCAGACCCGCGGGTTATGACGTTTACATTCAAGTCGTCCTGAATAAGCCTGATGTTTTCGTCGTGGCTTCCGAAAAGATTTAACACGTGGTTTATGTTTGTAACTACAATAGATTTCTCAGTCATTTAATCGTCCTTTCAAAGCAAGCTGTAAATACCTATAAAATTATATCAGTTATCGAGCCACAATACAATATCAATAATTTACTGCTTAGTGAAAATAGGGCTTTCCTCAGCTATATCTCCCCTTAGCTTATACGTGACATTCATCTTTACGACGCTGCCGTCAGACGTGTACTCAA
>DDJI01000015.1:2802-10403 GCA_002338885.1 Ruminococcus sp. UBA1828
CCCTCAGTATTGTTGCTTCGTAATTTGCAAGCCGTGAGTTTAACAGCTCTTTTGCCTCGCCCTCCGTATACTTCATTATGCTTTTTATTTTTTCAGTGTACTCGGCAGTTTTTATTCCTATGGGAAGTGTAATGCCAAACAGCTTTACATGTGATTCTGACACCTTCACATCATAGCTTTTATTAGTATTATGCGAAAAAGACAGCGGTATGTCAAGCTCAAACAGCATAAGATACTTTTCCGTCGTCTTATCGCCATCCGACAAGACGGTTTCATATAACGGCTGAGAAAATTCCACCTCTGTTTCATACTCAGCTATAACGCTTGCTATAGAGTGATAATAATACGCAATCCCGTTTTTGTTCTCAACTATTCCGCTTACAAGCAGGTCGCCTTTTTTAACCGCCGTGCCCACAAGGGAGCAAAACTCCCCTACCGGAACTGTTGCGCTTACGATTACACCGTCCCTTGCCGCTACAATGTTACATGGCATTCTCTTTTCATCTGTCTCAACTCTGTTTGTCATCATGCTGACGTTTACGGTTACAACCGGTCCGCTGTGACCTATTGACGCCCATGCAACATCGTCCGAAAGCTCTACGAGCTTAGACCCTATGACTAAAAAGTCGAGGTCAGGTATGTATGCGCCCGGCTTAACGCCCTCCTGAGCAACCAGATCGCGAATTTCCCGCTCTGTTTGCTCGTCGCTTGCTCCTACTATGCGGACTTTTAAAGTGATATTAGAAAGAAAATATATTAAGATTGCGCACATGACTGCGCCTATTGCAATACCGTACCGTTTGGCGTATCGCTTGAAGTAAAAATAAGCGCCCTCTTTTGAAACAACCTCTGCGCAAAATCCGTATTTATCGCAAATGGCGAGTATCTTTTTTCTCTTTAGCGGCGAGCATTTTACATATATGCTGTCTCCAACTGTGTCAAGTGAAATACCTGTACACTCTTTTGTAAGTCTGTCTAATATAAGTGACGTGTCAAAGCCATCGATTTTTATGGTGACAGATGAAGTAATCTTGAAAAGTCTCATAGCTTTACACCGTTATTGTTTATCTCAACAGAGNNTGCCTGATACCGAAACGCAGTTGTTTACATAATCATTTATCTTTAAATTTTCGCCCCAAACGACTATTTCGTTTGATGCCGATTTTGCTCTGACCATTATTTCGTTGCATTCGTAAACCCCTGTGACGTTTTCGATCAGCGCTTCGCATTTCCCTCTGATTGTAACGTATGAATCAGTGAATGTGAGCTTTTTAAATTTTCCATACAGTGCATTCTTTAAGGTGCTGAAATCAATCATTTTATCACTCCCCTAATATTATACTGCCTGACCGTTCGGCATAGAATTATCAAGAATATAAAATGAGGATGTGGTGTTGTGAAGCGCATTAAGCTTACCGATTTGGCGATGTACGCTTGTGTGGTGTTGTCACTTTTCTTTATGGACAGCATCAAAGACAATGTTATAGCTGCTATAAAGTCCTGTGCCTATACTATTGTTCCGTCCCTTTTTGTTATGTGCGTTTTAAGCACGATAATAACCAAATCAGGAGCAATCGAGAGGCTTGCTGCGGTTTTTAAAATCGACGGCAGATATTTTTCAGCGTTTATACTGGGAAACATCAGCGGCTACCCCATAGGTGCAAAGGTGCTCAGCTCGCTTGTCGAGGACAACAGAATTACAAAGGCAGACGCAGAGCGCGCAATCTGCTTTTGCTTTGCGTCAGGGCCTGCATTTTGCCTCGGAGTAGTTGGCGGAACGGTTTTTAAAAGCAAGCTTTTGGGCGTTATGCTGTTCCTGTCGATTTTCTTATCCAACCTGACGCTGTACATCTTCTTTGCAGTTAAGAGAGCAAGGAAAAAGCGATGCGGCGGTGAAAATGACACGGGCAGCGGATCAAAACTGCCGTTCAGCGATCTTTGCTCGTCTGCGGTTGTTTCATCTGCGTATTCAATGGTCTCTATATGCTCCGCAATTCTGTTTTTCTCAGCTATTATTGCGGTAGTGTATGCTGTCGCGCCATTCGCAGGCAGCTTTAGCATTGTTCCGCCGATACTCGAAATATCAAGAATCACATCGCTAAAATACGCCGGCTTGACGTCCTTTGTGATAGTGGCTGTATTGATGTCCTTTGGCGGGCTGTGCGTTCATATGCAGGTGAAAAGCATTGCATCTTTTAGCTTGAAGCAGTTTTATCTCACAAGACCGGTGCAGCTTCTTTTGACAGCCTTTTACGCTTTTATACTGTATGCCCCTGCGCAAAAATATCTTCCTGCGAACGTTAAACCTTCTGACACAGAGATAATTATCTCAAGCTCGGACAGTTTGATACCGTTTGTATGCGTGCTTTTGATGATTGTCATAGCGATTACGCATAAAAGAAACCATAGCACATATATGCATAAAATAGTGCGCTCTCACTAAAGGCGCAGTGCAACGCACTATAAAAAGCGCAGTGCAACGCACTATAAAAAGCGCAGTGCAACGCACTATAAAAAAGCGCAGTGCGTGCAAAAAAGCCGACGCAGCTGCGCTTATACAAATTAGTTTAGATACTTTAGCACGAGCTCCTTCATCATGCTCGGGTTTGCCTTCCCCTTCGATGCCTTCATGCATTGTCCGACGAGATAGCCAAGTGCGTTTGTCTTGCCGTTCTTGTAGTCCTGAACCGACTTTTCGTTTTCCGAAATGACCTTTTTTGCAAGCTCCTCGAGTGCAGACACATCTGAGACCTGAGCCAAAGACTTTTCTTCAATGACGCTGTCCACGTCTGCACCGCTCTCCATAACGGCATCAAAAACTATCTTGCCCGACGCTGTAGAGATCTTTCCACTCGAGATATAATTGATTATCTTGACGAGCTTTTCCGGTGTGACATTCATGCTTGAAATATCAACGCCTTCATTCATCACCTTAGAAATCTCGCCCAAAATCCAGTTCGCCGCAAGCTTCGGTGCGCTGCAGCCCAAATCGATGCAGTCCTCAAAGTACTTTGACTTATCAGGAACGTCAACTATCATTGCCGCATCCGCATGTGTAAGACTGTAGTCACTTATATACCTCATAATCTTTGCGTTGGGAAGCTCGGGAAGAGTTGCTTTAAGCTCATCTACCTTTTCCTGAGGAACTACAATTGTAAGCAAGTCAGGCTCCGGGAAGTATCTGTAGTCCTGTGCGTCCTCTTTTGAACGCATCGACACGCTCTCTCCCTTGGCATCATTCCAACGCCTTGTCTCCTGAGCTATTGTTCCTCCCGCCTCAAGTATGTCTATCTGTCTGTTTGCCTCGTAGTCTATTCCTCTTACAACCGCGGAGAAGCTGTTGACATTTTTCATCTCACAGCGTGTGCCGAAAGGCTCTCCGGGCTTGTGCACAGATACGTTTACATCGCATCTGATTGAGCCTTCCTGCATCTTGCAGTCAGATATGTCGATATATTTGAGTATTGATTTTATGGTTTCGAGGTACGCCTTAGCTTCGTCTGAGCTGCGCATGTCAGGCCTTGAAACAATCTCTATCAGCGGCACGCCGCAGCGGTTGAAGTCAACCAGCGAGCCGTCAAACTTATCAGAGTGAAGGAGCTTTCCTGCGTCCTCTTCAATGTGTATGCGTTCAATTCCTATTCTCTTGACCTCTGTGCCCATCACAACGTCAAGATATCCATCGTGGCAAAGCGGAACATCCGCCTGCGAAATCTGATAAGACTTAGGAAGGTCGGGATAGAAATAATTCTTTCTGTCCTGCTTGCATATGCGGTTTATTCCGCAGTTAAGCGCATGTCCCATCTTTATAGCGTACTCAACAACCTTTTCGTTGAGCGTCGGCAAAGTGCCCGGCATACCCATGCATATAGGACAAACCTGCGTATTTACCTCAAGTCCAAAGGAATTTTTGCAGCTGCAATATATTTTTGTAGCTGTATTCAGCTCAGCATGAACCTCAAGACCTATTACGACCTCATAGCCTCTTATAGTTTTATTAGTCATACGATCACCCTTTCATGCCGTCAAAGCTTCGGCGACTTAAATCCGCCGAAAGCAAGCTCATGGGCATACGCTGTATTGAGAATAGTGCTTTCGTCAAATCTTCTTCCTATTATCTGCATGCCGTAAGGAAGTCCGGAATCGGAGTATCCGCACGGAACGCTCACTGCCGGAAGACCCGCGGTGTTTACCGTAACGGTGCAGATATCCGCAGAATACATTGCAAGCGGATCATCTATCTTGTCTCCGAGCTTAAATGCTTCGTAGGGCGACGTGGGTGTTATGATGACATCGACATCGTTATATGCGCTGTCAAACTCCGCCTTTATTCTTCTTTGCATAAGCTTTGCTTTTTTGTAGTACGCATCGAAGTATCCGGAGCTTAAAACGAACGTGCCGAGGATTATTCTGCGCTTTACCTCTCTTCCGAAGCCTTCACTTCTTGTTCTCTCGTACATATCAATAAGGCTTTCGGGGTTTTCGCAGCGGTAGCCGTACTTCACGCCGTCAAATCTTGCAAGGTTTGATGACGCCTCCGCACAAGCTATGATATAGTAAACGGAAAGCGCATAGTCAGTCGAGGGAAGGGATATCTCCTTTACGGTTGCGCCCTGCTTTACAAGCGCATCCACAGACTTCATGACGCACTCTTTAACCTCTGCCTTCACGCCCTCTGAAAAGTATTCCTTAGGTATTCCTATTTTCAAGCCCTTTACGTTCGGGTTGAGCCTGTCGTAAAGAGATTCATAGCTTCTGTAAGCAGACGTAGCGTCCATCTTGTCATAGCCGCATATTGCATCCTGCAAAAGGCAAACATCCTTTACGCATCTTCCGAGCGGGCCGATCTGATCAAGCGAGGATGCAAACGCAACAAGTCCGTATCTTGAAACACTTCCGTATGTAGGCTTCAAGCCGACAACTCCGCACAATGATGCAGGCTGTCTGATTGAGCCTCCGGTATCAGATCCGAGGGCAACAACCGCCTCACACGCCGCAACGGCAGCAGCGGATCCACCGGACGAGCCGCCCGGAACTCTTGTCAGGTCAAACGGGTTCTTTGTTTTTTGGAAGTAGGAGTTTTCTGTAGACGAGCCCATTGCAAACTCATCCATGTTGAGCTTTCCGGTTATAACCGCGTTGCAGTCCTTTAGCTTGTCCACAACCGTCGCATTAAAAACAGGAACATAGTTTCCGAGCATTTTTGACGCGCAGGTGGTTCTGATGCCCTTTGTAGAAATGTTGTCCTTTATTCCTACAGGTATGCCGGCAAGCCTTGACAGCTCTTCTCCCGACGCTCTCTTCTTATCAATCTCACACGCGTCTGCTATTGCGGCATCCTTGTTAAGCGTCAGGTATGCGCTTACGCTCGGTTCAGCCTCTTCTATTCTTTCAAACTGCTCCTTGACAAGCTCGCAGGATGAAATCTGATTTTTCTTAAGCATGTCGCTCAGCTCATACGCTTTGTATTCATACAGCTTCAATTGCATGCACCTCTCAATCTACAATCTTGGGAACTACCACGCATCCGGCAACTACCTTAGGAGCGTTTGAAAGCATTTCATCCCTTGAAATCTTGTCATCTGACAGCTTGTCCTCACGCAATATCATCGCCTGATCCGGATCTAAGCAAAGCTCCTCGTTTATCTCCGGAAGTGAGTTGACCATGTTGATTATGTCTGTCATTTCACTTTCATAGCGTTTTAGCTCGCTGTCGTCTATTCTGAGGCGTGCAAGTTTTGCTATATGCTTAAGGTCTATATTAACATCGCTTGCATTGGTGTTCATTTTGGCACAACTCCTTTTTATTTTATCATGTCAAGCAGCGTTTGCTCGTCTATAATCTTTACGCCAAGCTCCTGGGCTTTTGTGAGCTTTGATCCGGCTTCCTCTCCGGCAAGCAGGTAACTTGTCTTCTTCGACACCGACGACTTAACCGTTCCGCCGTGAGACTCTATAAGCGCTTTTGCATCGTCCCGCGAATAACTCGGGAGCGTTCCGGTGATTACAAAGCTCAGCCCCATAAGTTTATCGGAACTGCGCGAAGATGCATACTCCGTGTTCACGCCGCGTTCTTTAAGCTGCTCTATGGTTTTCAGCATGTGCGGTTCGGAAAGCGTTCTGTGAACGATCTCTGCCGTCAGCTTTCCGAATCCGTCTATTGCCTCGATTTCTTCCGGAGCTGCGGCAATTATGTTGTCGATATTTCCAAACCTCTCGCAAAGCAATTTGCATGACGCGGCTCCGACGTTTCTTATTCCAAGTCCGCACAGCAGCCTGTCAAGAGGAGCAGACTTTGAATTTTCGATCGCCTTTATCAGTTTTGCCGCTGATTTTTCCTTAAATCCGTCGAGCGTCAATACATCCTCTATCGAAAGATTATATATGTCAGGTATCGTTTTGACAAGACCTTTTTCATACAATGCCTCGGCGACTGCCGGACCAAATCCGTCTATATTCATAGCAGGCTTAGAGGCAAAGTAAATTATAGACCGCAGCACTTGCGCAGGGCATTCGATATTAGGACACCTGAGCGCGCTTTCTCCGTCCTCTCTGACAGCTTTGGCGCCGCATATCGGGCAAGTGTCCGGCAATTTAAACGCAGCGCTCTGCCCGTGCTTTTTGGATACGCCTAAGACCTCCGGAATTATGTCTCCGGCTTTTCTTACAATTATCTCATCGCCGACAGCAATATCGCGCTTGTCTATGAAGTCCTGGTTATGCAAAGTAGCCCTTGAAACGCTTGTTCCGGCTAAGATCACTGGCTCAAACACCGCAACAGGCGTTATCGCTCCCGTTCTTCCCACGTTTACTTCTATGTCCAAAAGCTTTGTCGTCTTTTCTTCGGGCGGGAATTTATACGCAACAGCCCACTTGGGAACTTTTGATGTATATCCGACCTGCTCTCTTTGCGCAAGGTCGTCAAGCTTCACCACAACCCCGTCTATATCATAAGGAAGCTGATATCTTCGCTCGCCGATGCTTAAGATGCATTCTTTAACTTCATCAAAGCTCTTAACAAGCTTGTACTCAGGTATGACCTTAAAGCCATACAACTTCAGCAAATCAAGGGACTGCTTGTGAGACGTGATCTTTACGGTGTCGCTTACAAGCTGCTGGACGTTAAAAACAAATATATCAAGCTTTCTTCTTGCGGCAATCTTGGGGTCTTTTTGCCTAAGAGAGCCTGCTGCGGCATTTCTCGGATTTTTAAACGGCTGCTCTGAGTTGAGTTCCATCTGCTCCGAAAGCTCGTAAAATACCGATTTAGGCATATATACCTCGCCTCTGACTTCTAAAAGCGAAGGTGCATTGTCTATTTTAAGAGGAATCGTGGGGATAGTTTTAAGATTTGATGTGACATCCTCGCCGACAAAGCCGTCTCCCCTTGTAGAACCTACGGCAAGAACGCCGTCATGGTACTCAAGAGAAACGGACAAACCGTCTATTTTTGGCTCCACAGTGAAGCTTGCATTCGGGACTTCACGCTGAATCCTATACACAAACTCCTCAACCTGTGCAAAGTCAAACACATCCTGAAGGCTGCCCATCTGAACCCTGTGAGGCACTTTTGCAAACCCCGAAACAGGCGCTCCTCCTAC
>DDJI01000015.1:10471-10672 GCA_002338885.1 Ruminococcus sp. UBA1828
AGGTGATTGCCGAAACAGGCGCTCCTCCTACGCGTTTAGTCGGAGAATATTCCGACGCATACTCCGGAAACTGCTCTTCTAATGATCTCAGCTCACGCATCAGAGCGTCGTATTCGTAATCCTCTATCTGCGGGTCGTCGTCAATATAATATTTTCTGTTGTGGTAATTTATAAGGTCAGTAAGTTCATTTATTCTTTTCA
>DDJI01000119.1 GCA_002338885.1 Ruminococcus sp. UBA1828
TTCATGGTTCTTGCATTTCTCTCGAGCATATGGCCTATCTCATGCTCAACCTGCTCGTCTGTAACAGCATTGACTTCCTTCTTGACCTTTATTCCTTTGTAATCCCTTATGTTTACAACAGGCTTTGTGGTGCAGGTTGCCTTGAACTTAACTCCGGTGTCCTTTGATACTTCTGTCACCTCAACATCAGGTGCAGTTACCAAAGTAAGCTCAGCTTCCTTTACGGCATCCTCGATAGCAGGTCCGTAAAGGGCGTTTACCGCGTCCTCATAGAACACAGACTCGCCGTACTCTTTTTCGATTATCTTTCTGGGAGCCTTTCCGGGGCGGAAACCGGGAACGGAGATTTTGGACTTGTTTTTAAGATACGCCTTCTGAACAGCGTCTTCAAAAGCCTCTTTTGAAACCTCTATCTCCAATTCGTATTTATTTGTCTCAACCTGATTTTTTGATTTTAACATTTTACGTCCTCCTGTTTGTTAATGATATTTATACACAGATAATAAGTATAACACACTTAAAATTTATTTTCTATAGCAACCTGATTNNTATCGAGGAAAAAAGCTTTTTTGGTATCTTGCACAATTTCGGTAATGTTGCATGGCATGAAATGCAAATAATCACTTGAAATAAGCCGAAAATCAATGCCAAATTTGATTCCGTTGACCGCAAGCGAGCAGGACGCACCGTGCAAATGTCCGTAAAAGCAAAGCTTAATGCCGTATTTTATGAGCACCTCCATTATATCATCGTTTATCGATTCTGCAAACACCGGCGGGTAATGCATGAACACCACGGGATACAACCCGCTTTGAACAGCGCCTTGAATTGAGCGCTCCAGTCTCATCGCTTCGCGGCGTATCACCTTAGCGTCTGCCGGTTCGCTTCCGTCGTTTATCCATCCTCTGGTGCCGCATATGCCGATGTCCTCATAGCTGTAAAAATTATTGTTAAGCACATTGAGCGTAGTAAGTCCGTTTGCCTCAAAAAACTTATCCGCCTTTGACTTTGTCGTCCACCAATAATCATGGTTGCCTTTTAGTATGATTTTTCTTCCGTTTAAGCTGTTGAGAAACTTAAAATCGTTCAGCGCCTCTTCGATATTCATTGCCCAGGAGATGTCCCCCGGCACGACAACGGTATCGTTTTCCGAAACTGCAGACTGCCAGTTATCTCGAAGGCGGGATGTATAGTCGCTCCATCCCTTAAAAATATCCATGGACTTATTCGATGAAAAGGACAAATGCGGATCGGCAATTACAAACAACGACATATTTTAATCCGACACCTGCTCTTTCAATGAATATTTTTAAAATTTATCACGATAATAATTTTGTATGAGGCAGCATTTATCATGTGCCGCCGTCATGCTATGACCGTCATGCTATGACGTAGTATAAAACCTAAATCGAAAGGATAAAAACTATGGAACACGATAGAATCAACGGTGTAAAATGCAGTATCTCAAATTGTATCTACAACAGAGACTCGTCAGAATGCGTTGCGGGAAAGATAGATGTAAGCAGCTGCGGATGCACAAATCCAAACTGCCCCGCTCAAACGGAATGTAAGACGTTCAAGGCAAGAAACTGCTGACAATCTTTAAGCCACAAAGCATGCGCAAATCTGCATAGCGTTTGATTTTAAGGCTTGAGTGTCATTGACTGCGGCGGAGTGATACTTTGCCGCAGCGATACATACTGCGTCAAACTCAGTCCTTTATGCCGAGGAAGCTATAAACCGCGTCCTTCATTTCCGACTTATCTATGACCTTGTCAAACCTTATGCTCTTCGACTTCAGTGACGAAAGCGCGTTCGGAACGGGCATTGCGCTCACCTTTTCAAGCTGATCCGTAAGCGCAAATTCATCCGAGTTTGTCGGTGCTGCGCCGAGCGCATCAAGCACGGCAGCCGAGAACTTATAAGGGCTTGCGGTGGATGCTATTACGGTTTTAGTTTTATCGGATGTTTGCTCGGCGTACTTATCATACACCTTATAAGCAACGGCCGTGTGGGTGTCCATTGTGTAGGAGTACTTTTCGTAAACGGTTTTTATTGCGTTCTTTGTCTCCTCTTCGGTGCAGAATCCCGCGCTGAACACTTCGGATATTTTACTCTTTATATCGCTTGTGACTTCAAACCTTCCCGTGTCGGCAAGCTCCGCGTATATCTTTTTGATATATTCGTCGTCCCCGCCCGAAAGCATGAACAAAAGTCTTTCAAGGTTAGACGAGATCAAAATATCCATCGACGGCGAAATTGTGGTGTAGAATTTTCTGTTTCTGTCGTAAACGCCGGTGTTGATAAAGTCGGTGAGCACCTTGTTGGCGTTGGAGGCGCANNATCTTTGCATAATATGCCGCAAGTATATTGCCGAAGTTTCCGGTCGGAACGCATATATTTATCTTATCGCCGAGCTTGATCTGCTCATCATCGACAAGTTTTACATACGAATATACATAATATACTATCTGCGGCGCAAGCCTGCCCCAGTTTATAGAGTTTGCGCTTGAGAACATCATCTTATTCTCATCGAGCTTTTGTTCTACTTCGCGGTCGGTGAATATCTTCTTCACGCCGCTTTGGGCATCGTCAAAGTTTCCTTTAATAGCGCACACCGCTACGTTTGAGCCTTCCTGAGTGGTCATCTGAAGCTTTTGCATTCTGCTCACGCCGTCAACGGGGTAAAACACAAGTATCTGCGTTCCCTCGACATCCTTAAAGCCCTCCAAAGCGGCTTTTCCGGTGTCGCCCGACGTTGCAACGAGTATTATCACTTTTTTGTGTATGCCGAGTTTTTTTATAGATGTGGTGAGCAGGTACGGCAGTATTTGCAGAGCCATGTCCTTGAATGCGCATGTGGGGCCGTGCCAAAGCTCAAGCATATATCTTCCGTCAAACAGGTGCGCAAGCTCCATTATGTTGTCGGAATCAAAATTTCCGGTGTTATATGCGCCGTCAACGCAGTATTTTATTTCAGCCTCGGAAAAGTCGGTAAGAAACTTTGAAAAAACATAGACAGCCGCCTGAGCGTAGCTCTTGCCGCAGAGGTTTTTAATCTCTTCAAGCGTCAAGGACGGTATTGTCTTTGGTATG
>DDJI01000102.1 GCA_002338885.1 Ruminococcus sp. UBA1828
CCCTGCGTCTGGCGAATCTCAAGATCCTGAGTAATTCTTCCTAAAATTATAACACGATTAAGCATTATTTGCAACCTCGTTATCATTTTTTGTAATAGCGTACAAACAGCAGAGATACTCGGGGAGATTATAGCTCTGAACATTGATTAATGCTTCCGCTGTGGCACGTGCGAGAACAGAGTCCCTAACAAGCGCAGCGTATTGATCAACTGTAATAGTGACGGTCTCGGATGTTTTCATATTATGATTTGTTGCCATAGTTATTCCTCCATAGATTATTGACATATTCTTCTCTGTGTTGTTTAAGCACAGGGCATGTGTAATAGTGCTGTATGTATGCCTTGCACGGTACGCCGGAGCACTTGGGATTATGAACGTCATATAATATGCAATGGTCTAACTCGTGCCGCCTGTATATGAGCGTTTGCTTGCCCTCTGGGTGCATGCAAAATAATACAGGCTGCTCGTCACACGGATAGTATTGTAATCCATCGTATACCCACTTGATTGCTTGTCCGCAGTGCGGGCAGACATTGCCGTCAAGGCGTTTTTTGTGCGTTTTCCAGATAAGAGGCGAAAACATCATCGTACTCTTCCTCCTTTTCGCCATTAAATCCCGGCGTCAAAATATAGTAAGGCACTATTTTTGTCAGTCGCTTTGTTGCCCTGCAATACTCACAACGTCCGCAACGTCTTGGCTTCACTTGCCCGCTCTTAACTCTGCGTATACGCTCCATGTTTTGCTTGACAAGCTCAAGCTCATAGTCGTACCTCTGACGATGGTTTAGCAGATACACGCCTTTGTCAGGCGGATCCTGCTTGCTTATTGCGACTATTATAAAAGTCGGGTCATCGCTGCTCCTTGCGTTTTGCTTTTCGATTTCAGAATAGACCGCAGCTCTCATCAGGTAGCCGAGAGATTCTAAGAACGACTCTTTAGCAGCTGTCGCAGGGTTATATTCAGTACGATTTAAATCGGCTGCTGTTTTCCAATCAATTATCGTCCGTATGTCTGGCATATATTTGTCAAGCCGTATTTTCCACGGCATGTCAAATAGTTTGCCGGTCATAATTACTTCGTTTTGTCCAGGAGCGTCGATGATTTCCTTTATGAGCGGATCAGACTTAGCCGTTTTAAGCATATCATCAGCCTTGGCATACGGCGCATATTTTCCAACAGCAATAATCTCTCCGGTCTTTTTGTCTTCCTTAGTTTTGTATATGTCGCCAAAATGGCTGTCGCAGAACGCAGCATGCGCAGCGTCACTTTCGAGGGCCGTATGAAAATAGTTGCCGACTGTCAACGCCTCCGACGCGGAAGGCGTGAACAAGCCGTGGAGCTTAGCCATAGTAGCTGCCTCGCACGTAAGAAAACTCTGATACTGTGAGCACGACATGTAGTCAAGATCCGCAGCGTTGCTGTAATAGTTTTCGGATGTCAACGTAATCATTGACTACCTCCGAACAGTTTGTTGGCAGCGTTGAGAGTGTCTATATCCTGCTCGACAGCAGCATCAAGCTTGTCCTCTTTTTTAAACGCAGCCGCCGGCTTAACATAGCCGTCTTTGATGGCGTTATATAGGTTGCGCAGCTTAGCAATATCCCGCGCTGTAATGTTGTCGTATGGCTTGCCTACGGCTTGAGCAACATCATCCTCTGTTACCCAGTCCGCGCCGGGGAGCTGCTGGAAACTATGCAGCATTTTTGCCTTGACTGTGTCTATATCTCCATCTTTAGCTGTATTAGCCTCTAATGTCCTCTGACACTCAGCCATTGCCTCATCAATCACATATTGCGGTATTATAGACTGCATACAAGCCCGCTTGCGTCTTGCCGCCTTATTGGCAAGCATCTCATATTTATCGCGCTCATCAGTTAGCGTGTATGAGCCTTTTTTGGTAGTCCTTATGTACTCGACGTCAAATATTTTTTCGTCCGATACATTAGTTTCCAAATCCCAGCAATATACTTTGACTGTTGCTTTTTTGCTGTCAGATGCAAGCTCCTTGATGCCGTATGCGACGTTGCCCCAGTGCCGGGCAACACACTCTACAAGCCTTATTGATGCTCCTCTTACCACGCTGTCACCTCGCGGGAACTCATATATAGCTTTTTCGGCTAAATCCTTAGAGCGGCACTCATCAAGTATCCTTGACATGCTCTGCTGTGGGTCTCTTGGCAAGCTGCGTGCAAGTATCATCTTAGCTTGTATGCTTGCAATCTCTGATGTTTCCTCCGCAGCCATCAAGCCGACACTTGTCGATCTGTTAATTAACTGATTCATCATTTAGTCCTCCTTGTTAATCATCTGTTATTTTTTTAAGTTTTTTAGCAATACACCTTATGCACAGCTCTTCGCCGTCAAATTCATACAACGTGTCCTCGTCGCCGCAGTCGTCACAATAATACCTCGTCACGCGGTAATAGCGGCATCCGGAGCCTAAACACGGCAATCCGCAATCGACACATTCGCTTTCTACGTTTTTCATATGCTCTCCTTACTCTTTTTCTTTAATTAATTCATCTGCAATCCCCTGCATGACGTATAACGCGATCGGAAGTGCAATCCCGTTTCCCCACATTTTATATTCGGCACCATCTGTATGTAATTTGTTATACCAAATCAACATTTGACTTTTACTGTATTCATTTACCGTTTTCCCGTTGATAGCCGCATGGGTGTTTCTTACATCAAGCCAAAATTTATACTCTTCATCTGTAAAATCCTCCTTGCGGTCCGGGTGTCCCCATTTATCAGGAAAACCTTGTAAACGTGCGCATTCTGTGGGATTCAGGCGGCGAACAATATATTTGGTTACCACTGCCGCCGAACCTCTATCTTCTTTCCAACCCTTACCGCTACATCCTGCCGTCTCGGCTCTGTCAATCCCGTTACCTTGTAGACAAACCACTGTTGTATAGTCTGTAATTCTATTCTCATGGTCGCCAGTGATTGTATTTACTGTTATCCCGTTGCCGTTTCCCCGTGCATCATATGCAAAAGAGCTTCTTTCAACATTTTGGGGAGTTCTTTGCCACGGCGTTCTGCTCTCCGCAAAATTCCTTCGCAAGCCCTCGCGCTCAAATAGTATTTTTCCGGCACGTTGTCCTCCAAAATCTGCGACAAGGTAGATTCTGCGGCGGCGTTGGGGGACTCCCCAGTATTGCGCGTCAAAAGTTCTGTAAGCCACGCTCCATCCGTCTCCCAAATACAAGTCTGCATATGCCCATCCATCTTTCGGCATCGGAGGCATCTCGGCTGTCGGCTCGACGATTTTGACGACTTCTTCGAGGACTGTTCGGAAGTCCTCGCCTTTGTTGCTGCTGAATGCTCCCGGAACGTTTTCCCAAAGAGCGAAAGTTGGATATCGTCCATTTGTTGCCCTCCTCATTTCTTTGATAATTCGTACTGCCTCCATAAACAATCCGCTTCGTGTTGTTTCTTCATCTCCGTTGCCCTCATGCTTTAATCCTGCACGTTTTCCGGCAATTGATAAATCCTGACAAGGACTTCCGAATGTAATAACGTCTACTGGTTCAATTTCTGCGCCGTTTATCTTGCTCACATCTCCGATGTGTTTCATTTTTGAAAAGCGACTTCTTGTGACGGCAATAGGGTAAGGTTCTATTTCGCTTGTCCACGCCGGCGTAATTCCGCATAACTTTCCGGCCAGTTCAAATCCTCCGCTACCGGAAAACAATGAGCCAAGTCGTAGCTCAGGGCTTATAGACACGTTTGTTCTTTTCGGCAACTTTTATTCTCTCCTCTCAATGGATAAAGGGCTACGCAATCGTCTTTGTCTCTGTGTATCTCCTGCAATAGCCTATATAATTCATCAAGTACAGTACCCATCTCCGCAGTGCTTTTCGTTATCGCTTTAGATAATTCCTCCATCTTAACTCGAATTTCGTCGAAGCAGCAGATGTGTTCTCTCAGCACTTCGGTATCAAACATACACACCGGTCGAACACCGTTCATGTAGCTTTTATTGCTTATATCTCCGTTTCTCTCACCGTTCAGCCACGCCCTGATGTCCGACGCTGCAAAGTCGTTGCGGTTGCTGCTGTCAAAAGCTCGTACGCCAACACATTCAGTCGTTATGCCTTCAACCCAGTCTGTGCCCACTTTGATAATTGTAAAGTCAACACCGCCTATTTTTACTTGCTGTTTAAGCTCAAATCCGTGTACGTTAATCCCCATTTTTAATTTCCTTTCTATGTGTCAATCAATAATGTATTGCCGATTCTTTGTCAACAAAAAAGTGGATTCCATGCGAGCACTCGTTCCATCTGTTGTCGTCGTAGCTATCAGGGCAGACTCTTTCGCCGACTCTGTATGTAATAGTTGGAAAGTATCTCATATTTTTCACCAACTGCACAGCCTGATTCGTTTTGATGTTTGTAATTTCCAACACGTCAGCGAACTCGCAACGGCATTTGTTTGTTGTTGCCGAGCTGCGTTTTGCATCGGCAGGAATGAGCAATTTAGCTAAAAACTCTGTGCCGTTTTCATCAACCACTTTTTTCCACGCTTCAAAGCTTCCGGTCTCAGGGCATGCCAATGGAAAGCCGATTTTTGCGTCGCTCAAGTTGGCACCGCTCAAGTTGGCACAGTACAAGTCGGCATTGGATAAGTCGG
>DDJI01000074.1:0-5947 GCA_002338885.1 Ruminococcus sp. UBA1828
CACCGTCCTGTACAACCTGTGCCGCGCCCTGCACAGCGTGACCATTCTGCTGGAGTGCTACCTGCCCAACACCGCCCCCAAGATGGCTGCTCAGCTGGGCCTGACCGGCGACGAGGTCAAGTTTGACGCTCTCACCTCCCACAAGGAGAGCTACACCGTCCACAAGGGAGATGCTCTCTTCCCCCGCATCGATGTCAAGGCGGAGATCGCCTACCTGGAGGCTGAGGATGCCAAGCGCAAGGCGGAGGCCGAGGCCAAAGCCGCCGCTGCCGCCAAGGCCGAGGCTGCCCAGTCCGAGCCTGCTGCCGAGATCACCGACCACGAGGCGGAGATCGACTTCGATACCTTCTGCAAGGTAGAGATGCGCGTGGGTGAGGTCCGCGCCTGCGAGGCCATGAAGGAGAGCAAGAAGCTGCTGCACCTCACCGTTTTTGACGGCGAGCGGGAGCGCTGCATNNCGTCCCATGATGAAGGGCAAGTACGTCAGCGAGGGCATGATCGTCGCGGCGGACACCGCCGACGGCGGCTGTGCCATCGCCTTCTATCCCGACGAGGCCAAGGCCGGCAGCCGTATCCACTGATGGGCCGTTCCGGGAGTAATTTGCTTTGACTGAATCAACAACCAATCGCGGGGCAGCCCCTCTGGACGCCCTGTTTGCCGCACCCGCCGCGGCTGTGGCCCTGGCCATCCTCTGCAACTGTCTGTGGGGGTCGGCGTTCCCGTTCATCAAGATGGGATACCGGCTGTTCGCCATCGACAGCTCTGACACGGCGTCCATCCTCTGCTTTGCGGGGGTGCGCTTCATGCTGGCGGCGGTGCTGGTCTGGCTGTGCGGGCTGGCGCTCAACCGCCGCCCCCTGCCCATGCCCAAAGGCCGGGTGCTGGCCGAGTGCTGCGGCCTGGGTCTGTGGCAGACTGCCCTGCAATATTTCTTCTACTATTCCGCCGTCGCGGCGCTGACCGGCGCCATGGGCGGCATTCTCAACAGCACCCAGAGTTTTCTGGGCGTTATTCTGGCCCACTTCGTCTACGGCAAAGCCGACCGCATGACCCCCGGCAAGGCCCTGGGTTGCGTGCTGGGATTCGGCGGTGTGCTGGTGGTCACTCTGGGCGACCACGGCGGCGGCAGTGCCTGGGGCGTTGCCGCCATGCTGACCGCCTCGGTGATCTTTGCCTTTGCCGGGCCGTGGAACAAATCCGTGACCCAAAAGGCCGACAGCTTTTCGGTCTGCTGCATCAATCTGGGTGTGGGCGGACTGGCCCTGGCCGTGATTGGCTTTGCCATGGGCGGGCGTCTCACCCCCCAAAGTGCCGCCGGGCTGCCGGTGCTGCTCTTCCTCGCTTTTATCTCGGGGGCCGGCTATGTGCTGTGGGCGCTGCTCATGAAAAACAACCCCGTCTCCCGCATTGCGGTGTTCGGGCTGCTGATCCCCGTCATCACGGTGCTGCTGTCCGCCCTGCTCAACGGAGAAACGCTGCTGGACTGGCGGTACCTGGCTGCCCTGGTACTGGTCTGCGCGGGCATCTGCCTGGTCAACCGCCGCTCTGCCCCCGCTGAAACCCAATGAGGAGTCTCTATGCCTGAAATTTACGATACCCACGCCCATTACAGCTCCCGGCAGTTTGACGCCGACCGTGACGAAGTGATGCGTGCGCTGCCGGAAGCCGGTGTGGTGGGTGTACTGGAGTGCGCTACCCATTCGGGGGATGCCCCATCGGTGCTGGCACTGGCCCGGAAGTATCCTTTTGTCCATGCTGCCCTGGGCATTCACCCCGAAAGCCTGGGGGAGGATGACGCCCCCACGGTAGCCCGTTACGGCGGCGACTGGCGCGCCGAGCTGGCAGCCATGCGGGAGCTGTACGACGACCCGCAGGTGGTGGCGGTGGGCGAGATCGGCCTGGATCATCACTGGCCGCTGCCCGCACAGGAGCAGTACGACCTGTTTGAGGCCCAGCTGAAGCTGGCGGCCGAACTGGATCTGCCCGTCTCCGTCCACGACCGGGAGGCCCACGCCGAAACCTATGAGCTGCTGAAAAAATACCGTCCCCGGGGGGTGCTGCACTGTTACAGCGGCAGTCCCGAGGATGCCGCCTGGCTGACGGCCCAGGGCATGCACCTGGGCTTTGGCGGCGCGGTGACCTACAAGGGTGCCAAGCGGGCAGCCCGGGTGCTGGCGGCCATTGACCGCAGTGCCGTGGTACTGGAGACCGACTGTCCCTACATGGCGCCGGAACCGGTGCGCGGCCGCCGCAACGACAGCCGCAACATTGCCCACGTGGCGGCTTTCATCGGAACGCTTTGGGAGATGGATGCCCCTGAGGTCCTTCGTCTGACCGCAGCCAACGCCCGGGCGGTGTTCGGGAATTGAGTTTTCCCCGGATTATTCTTTTGCACTACTGTGACAGGATGTGTCTGACATGCGAAAAGATTTTGCGCCCCACAAGCCGAATCCCCGCGCGTGGTTTGCCTCGGAACGTGCCGAGCTTTCCGCCATGAAACGGCCCGCTGCAGCGGCCACCCTTTTTCTGGGAGTGCTGCTGATCGTGCAGTTCGGCTTTTTATGCTGGTGCAACCTGACCCAATGGCAGAATCATCTGGATGGGGATTCCTCCACCCAGATCCTGAAGGTACTGGAAATCTGGAAAGCCGGTTCCCTCTCGCTGCCCAACTGGAACGACACCACCACCCTGCTGCTGGACATGCCCCTGACGCTGGCGGCCCTCCTCATGCCGCTGCTGCGTGACCCGTTTACCGCATACGGCGTCAGCAATATCGTCTGGCTGGCGTTTCTGGTATACGGAATCTGGCAGCTGCTGCGCCGGGTATCCTGTGCCATGCCGCTGCGGATGCTGGCTCTCTTTCTGATTCTGACCCCATACAGCTACACCGAGGTTCTCGGCTACGCCAACTGCCTGCTGGTGCAGAGCGCCTACTACCTGGTGCGTGCCGTCTATATGGTGTATCTGATGTACTGTCTGGTCCAGCTGCACCGGGGCGAGCGGGGTTTGGGCCATCTGATCACCTGGCTGTTCACCCTGGGGCTGGGTGCCTGGATCGGCATGTCCAGCGGAACCTTTATGCTGTTGCTGGCGCTGCTGCCTGTCATTGCGGGCTTCCTGATCCGTGCCTTTGCGGCAGGTCGTCCCCGTCTGCTGCTGTCCGCCGGGTCGGCATTTCTGGTGCTCAGCCTGCTGGGCTTCGGCGCCGGATACTATGTTCAGCGCAACATCATCCACTTTTCTTCCCGGGACTCGGTCATTGCCTGGAACAGCTATACCGAGTTTTTGCCCAACCTGTCCAAGGTCATTCAGGGGTATCTCAAGCTCACCAACGCCCTGCCCGCTGAGGACGGCGTCATGATCCTGAGCGGCGAGGGGATTCTGTTCGGCCTGTCCTTTGTGGTTGCCATGGTCATTCTGGGCGGGGCTCTCCTCTGTGTGTGGCGGATCGGCCATGCCCCTGCCGCTGCCTGCCGGGCTGCCGGAAACGAGCGCGGCCTGCTGTTTGCCGTACTGCTGAGCATTGTGGGGGTGGACACCCTCATTCTGATCGGCGCGTCCCTGGCCTATGGGGAGCAGGTCTACGAAAGCCGGTACCTGATTTTCATCCTCATTGCCGCGGTCCTGCTGCTGGCCCTTTGCCTGCCCTGGTTCCGGCGGACTGGTGGTTTGTACGCTCCGGCAATGGTTGTGCTGGCGGCATGTGCCGTGTGCAACTCCTTTGCCTGCGACGCCCAATATATTTTCCACCCAAGCTATGATTTTTCTACTGCCCTCGCCGTGACCCGGACGCTTGATGAGGATTTCCCCGAGGTAAAGGTCGTCTATATGATTTCGGATGACCACGACCGTAAGGTTCTGCGAGTGGCCGACAGCACCAAGGTCTACCGCATGATCACCGGCAACTATAACCCCGGCGACTACACCTATTACAATGACGGCTCCGGTCTGGAGGACGGCAGTCTGCTGCTGGCCACTGACGCCCAGTATGCAGCCATGGACCCCGCTCTTTCCTCCCGCTTTGTCAAGACCGACCTGCCCCAGTTCTGGCTGTATCTCGACATGACCGGATACAGCACCAACGATCCCCAGCCCTACTCGGTGTACTACTGTGCCGACGGCGGTATCGACCTGACCAGCCTGCCCGTTACCAACTGATTTGTGGAAAGATCTGTGGCCGGGCATTTGACACCGGCTGCGATCCCATATATCATAGAGAAAAACAAAAATCAGGAGTGTCGTTTTATGAAAGCACGCATCCCCAAGCATCGCGAATTCATCATTGATTTCCCCAAGGAAGTCCCCGAAGCCAAGGCCAACGAGGGCTGGGACAAGCTGATGGCCATTGTGGAGGACTACAAAAAGTCTCACAACGGCCAGTCGGTCTACTCCCCCACCTTCATTGAGGACTGCGAGCCTGCGGTCAAGAAACTGCAGGAAGAGTACGGCTTCAATTACAAGGTTGAGGAAAGCAAGTAAGTGCAAACCGGGCGGATCTTCGGGTCTGCCCGATTTTTTTGCCATGCCGCATGGCCTGCCTTATCCTTTCCTTAGAAACTCCTGTTATCCTTGTGGACAGCGGCGGAAGGTTTCNNGAATTTCCGGCCCGGGCTGTCCCCGTACAGGAGGTTTTTTCATGTCATCGCTCCATCCCCATGCTCTTGCCGCCCCGCGCGGCCTGTCCGATACCCAGCTCAAGCTCATCGCCCTGTTTTTGATGGTGCTGGATCACATCCACTACTTTTTCGGCTTTACCGGTCTTGTGCCGGATGCCTTTTCCATGCTGGGACGGCTGTCTGCCCCACTGTTCCTCTTTTGCACGGTGGAAGGCTTTGCCCACACCCATGACCGGCGGCGCTACTTTAAACGGATCTGGGTGATCTCTGCCGGAATGGGCCTGATCCTGTTCCTCATGATGTATGCCCGCATCGGTGTCCGTCCCGACGGGTTCTACCCCATGAACGCCATCTTCATGAACTTTGTCATCCTCATCCCCGTCTGGCAGGGCATCGACTGGCTGCGTCAGCGACGCATCGGCCGCGGCCTTACGGCAGTGCTGCTGCCCCTCGCCTGGCCGCTGCTCTTTGTGGTGCTGTATCAGCTTTCCCAGGCCGGTCCCGCCGCCTGGGCCACCGACTCCCTGCTGGCCCTCCTTGTCTACACGGTGCTGCCTGCCTGGTCCTTTATTTCCGACGGCGGCATCTTTTTTATCCTGACGGGGATCGGGATGTATCTCACACGGGAACACCGGGCACTGCAGGCCGCCGTCTTTGCCGGCATGACCCTGCTGTTTGATTTTGTCCTCGTCGCCGCCATGCTGTACAAAGGCGAAGGCTTTTCCCTCTCCCTTATGTTCACTGACTATTATGAATGGTTCGGTGTGTTTGCCGTGTTGCCCATGCTGATGTACAACGGCAGCCGTGGCCGCGGCTTCAAGCGGTTGTTTTACTGTTTTTATCCCGCCCATATCTACATTCTGTATGCTCTGTCCTGGGCGGCCTGTCTGGCTCTGACCTGACCGAAGGAGGAATCGTTTTGGCAAATATTCTTGCGGTGGATGACGACCGGGACCTGTGTACCCTGCTGCGCACGGCTCTGGAACGGGACGGACATCGGGTGGAGGTGCTGCACAGCGGTGCGGAGGTCACCGACCGCCACTGCCGTTGGGCAGACTGCATCCTGCTGGATGTGATGATGCCCGGGGAGGACGGTTTTGCCGCCTGCCGCCGGATCCGGGCTCTGACCGACTGCCCCATCCTGTTTCTCACCGCCCGCACAGAGGAAGCCGATGTGCTGCGCGGCCTGGGTCTGGGCGGCGACGATTATCTGTCCAAGCCGTTCCGTGTGGCGGAATTGCGTGCCCGGATCAACGCCCATCTGCGCCGCCAGAACCGTCCGGCATCCCACAGGATCCGCCGGGGCGGGCTGCTGTTTGATCTTTCGGCC
>DDJI01000074.1:5969-12886 GCA_002338885.1 Ruminococcus sp. UBA1828
GGCAGACCTTCTCCAAGGAGCAGATCTACGAGGCGGTGTTCGGCTGTGACGGTACCGCCGATGACTCGGCCGTGACGGAACATGTGAAAAACATTCGTGCCAAGCTGCGTGCCCATGGCCTGCAGCCCATTGAGACGGTATGGGGGATCGGATACCGATGGAAAAGCGAATAAACTCTAGGAAAACCCTGTCCGGCCTGCTGATCGGTTATCTGGTGCGCACCGGTCTGGGGTGTCTGGCTGTCTGCGCTCTCTGGTTCGGGCTGATTCTTATTCTGATCACAGCGGGCGTGCTGCTGCCCGCCAACAGCGCGGCAACCGCAGCGCTGGAAGCCGAGGACGTTCTGTCCACCATGTCCGCCGACCACTTTGATGCCGACGCCCTGTCCCCCCTCTGCCGCTGGGTCCTGCTGGATACCACGGTCAGCCCGGGGCGTATTGCATCCCACGATCAGGTACTTGGCAGCAACATCGGCGGCCGGGATCTGGACCGGGCGCTGCAGCTGGACAGTCCGGTGATACGCCCTTTTTATTACCGGGATGTACGGCTGATCGACGGCACTCTCTGCCGCCTGCAATACAGTTTCGGGGCAACCTATGCCGACCCGGAATTGCGCCGGGTCCTGCCGGATTTTGAACTCTGCTGGCTGGGCATTCTCCTGGTTCTGCTGGCCGTCACGGTATTGCTGTCCACGCGGTATACTGTGGCCTTGCTCCGGCAGGAGACCGACCTGCTGACCAATGCCTGCCGTACCCTGGCAGGCGGAGATCTCTCGGGGGATTCCCTGGGGCACGCCCGGCTCCGGGAATTCGACCAGGCGCTGCGTACCATGGAGGGACTGCGGCAAGAGCTGGCCGGCTCCCTCAAATGCCAATGGGTCATGGAACAGCAGCGCAGCGAGCGTCTTGCCGCACTGGCCCATGATCTGAAAACACCCCTGGCCATCGTCCGCGGCAATGCGGAATTGCTGGCGGAGGATTCCCTTCCCGATGCCCAGCGCAGTTTTGTGGACGCCATCCTGCGGGGGGCCGACCGGGCCGGGCAGTATCTGGCCGCCCTGCGCAGCACCATCCAGGCAGAGCATTCCACCTCTGCGCCCGAGGCGATCGACGCTGCAGCCTTCGCTGCCTCCCTGGCAGATACCGGCACTGCACTGTGCGCCCCGCGGGGCATTTCTTTCCGGATGCAGACGGATTTTCCCGAGGGCTTCCGGCTGCGCGCCCAGCGGCAGAATCTGGGCCGGGCGGTGGAAAACCTGCTGGCAAACGCGGCACGGTTTGCCCCGGAGGACGGCCACGTCACCCTCACCTGCCGCGTGGAGGAAGGATTTGTTCTCTTTGCGGTGCAGGATGACGGTCCCGGATTTCCGCCCGAGATCCTGAGTCGGGGCGGTCAGCTGCTGCAGACCGGCGACGCCTCCCGGTCAGACGGGCACCAGGGTCTGGGCCTTTTCTTAGCCCGCACGGTGGCGGAGGCACACGGCGGCAGTCTACACCTTGAAAACGCGGGCGGGGCGCTGGCCGTGCTGCACATCCGTCAGAACGCATTTCCCTGAGCTTTTCTCTCCTTCTCATACAAAAACTGCCCTGCCGGGAATGCTCCGACAGGGCGGTTTTCTGTTTTTGTCAGATCATCTGGGTCCCGGCTGCCCCGGCCAGATGCGCAAGATCGTAGGGCATCGCATAGTCCAGCAGAGCACAGATCTCTTCCCAGCTGCCGGAGGCATCCTTTTCCGCGCCGCCGTCCTGGATGCGGACAACGATCCAGGGGTAATTCACCGACTGTGCGGTGACCTGGTCCTCCAGATAGGCCCAGGCATAATAGTTTGCTGCCTTCAGGTCATTTTCCTCGTACTCGATCCACATGAGGCTGTACGCCAATGTATCACTGTTATAAAAATTGGAATCCGGAAACAGAGCGGGATGGGTGTCCATGAGCTCCGTATAATACTGGTCGATCAGCCCCAGGTCGTTCTGGGTCAACGTGGTGTACATCTGGTATTTGACGGTGCGGTCCAGTTCCTCACTGTAAAACTGTACCATGTCATAGTCGGTGGCGGAAACTGCATAGCCCTCCGGCGTGGCAATATCCATATAATAGTTGCCTTCCCGGATGGTATAGATGCCGTTGCCGTTGTCGGGATTGCCCTCGGCCAGGCGGGCAGCCTGCTCGGCGGCCGCATGGGCCTCTGCCGGCAGTTCAGGGATCTCCTGCGGCTCATAGGAGGTGTAATCGCAGTTCATGGTGAAGCTGTTGACCGTGTAGGTGATGCCGGAATCCTCCAAAAGGCTGTTCATCACGGTATCCAGGCCCGAGACGGAGCATTCCATCCGGATGGGCAGGTAGGTTTCTTTGTTCACGTACATCCGCACATCGGCGCTCACACCGGAAAAATCCAGTCCGCTTTGCAGCGGGGCTTCCGGGTTTTCCCCCTGGGCCCCGGCCAGTTCCCCCAGCATGTTGCCCAGCAGGGGGCTCAGGGCCTCCCCCGAGACAGTTCCCGTCAGGCAGACCGCCGGCACCCCGTCCAGCTCCTCCACCGTCTCGTCAAAGGCCAGCGTCCCGGGGTCATTAAACTGGATGGCCGTTCCCGCCTGCACCATGGTGGCATCGGCATCGGCAGTCATCCAGACGTCGTTCGTGTGCAGATACTGCACCATCTTGCCGTCCTCTTCCAGGAGATAGCTTTCCACCGTAAGCGGCACCCGGACGCCCATCATCTCGTAACCCATTTCCAGGTCGGCGTAAGCTTTCTGCGGGTCGGCAGAGTAGAGCAGCGACTGTTCCAGGGATACCGTGGTATCCACCTCCAGCCCCATCATCCCGATGGAAAGATCCATCTGCCCCGTGACCGAGGCCGCCGTGCAGGGCGTTTTTGCCATATTTTCCGCCACCCGCTCCGCCGTCTTTGCCGGCGTCATGGGACTGCAGCCCTGCAGGGGCAGCAGCATGGCCGCCGCCAGTGTGCCTGCCGCAAAACGCAGGAAATTCCGCTTCATGTGATTCACTCCTTTTCCCGGATGGATGCGTTCTCCTCTGGTATATAAGGAAATTGTATCACCAAATGCGCGTTATTTCCACAATATTTTCACATTTTATATATAATTTTGTCCTGTTTGTTCAGCTTATCGGGTCTGAAGCCAGTATTCCCCCATGCTGGAACCGGGTTTGCCGGTCACCTCATCGGACAGATAGGCCGCCAGCTGCGGGGTGTCCGGCTGCCAGGAAAGTGCCTCCGCCTCGGTGGGATACTCGATCTCGGCGTAGAAAAAGGCCCCCGGCAGGCCGGAATCCACCTCGTTGACCTCCAGCGTCAGTCCGCCCTCCAGGGCATAGCTGCGCCGCAGTTTGGCGATGAGTGGTTTGCCGATCAGATGCCTGAGCTTTTCATACAGTTCGGGCTCGATGTCGGTCTCGATCTCCTCCCGGGAAAGGGTGCCCGCCCCCTTGAAGCAGAGGACATAGTGGGTGGGCCCGCCGGTCAACGCCTCGCGGCGGATGCGCACCGTGGGCCGGACGCTGATATAGCCCTGATCCATGCGGTATTCCTCGGTGAGGGTCAGGCCTTCCGGCCAGCCGGTCACCATCCATTTGCGTTCGATCTCCATTGTCGTCTCCTTTTTGCCGCGGCAGAGCGGCAGGCTTTTGTCCTTGCGGTCTCCTTATTATATCATGAGGGACGCATTCTGCGCGGCCTTCTTGCGTATTTTCCTTTGGGACGGTATACTGATAGCGATTGATTGTAAGAAAAGGACGACTGCCGATGAAAACTGAGCGTGAATGGCCTGCCTTCACCGTTTCCAAAAAAGCAGCGGCCAGCCTGGCCGCCGGGCATCCCTGGGTGTACGACAATGAGATCACCCAGTCCCCCGATCCTCTGCCTGCCCCCGGCGGCCTGGCCGATGTGCTGAGCCCCCGGGGCAGCTACCTTGGCACCGCCATGTACAGCCCTGCCAGCCGCATCCGGCTGCGGGTCATCAGCCGCAACGCCAANNGACCGCTTTGACGAGGCTTTCTGGCGCCGCCGCCTGGAATACGCCTGGGCCTACCGCAAGCAGGTGATGGGCGAGACCGACTGCCAGTGCTGCCGGTTTGTTTTCGGGGAGGCGGACTCCCTGCCCGGGCTGACCGTTGACCGGTTCGGTCCCCTGCTGGTCACCCAGATCACCAGTGTGGGCATCGAGGTGCGCAAGGACAGGATCCTGCCCCTGCTGGCCGATGTCCTGCGGGCCGACGGCCAGCACATCGAGGGCATCTTTGAGCGCAACGACCTGGCTCTGCGGGACAAGGAGGGGCTGTCCCGGGGCAAGGGGTGGTATCCCCTGCCCGGCGAACCCCTGCCCCAGAGTCCCGTCACCGAGATCTGTGAAAACGGCATCTACTACGCCGTGGACGTGGAGAACGGGCAAAAGACCGGATTTTTCCTCGACCAGAAATACAACCGCCGGGCGGTGGCCCATCTGGCAGCCGGGCGCACCGTGCTGGACTGCTTCACCCACACCGGCAGCTTTGCCCTCAACGCGGCAAAGGGCGGCGCCAAACATGTCACCGCGGTGGATGTGAGCGCCTCCGCCATCGAGATGGCCCGCCGCAACGCCGTGCGAAACGGGCTGGATGACCGGATGGACTTTGTCTGCTCCGACGTGTTTGACCTTCTGCCCCGACTGGAGGCGGAGGGACATCCCTACGATTTCATCATCCTGGACCCGCCGGCCTTCACCAAATCCCGCTCCACCGCCGCCAGCGCCATGCGCGGCTACAAGGAGATCAACCTGCGGGCCATGCGGCTTTTGCCCCGGGGCGGTTATCTGGCCACCGCCAGCTGCAGCCACTTTGCCCCCGCCCCCGAGTTCGTCAGGATGCTGCATGCCGCCGCCCGGGACACCGGCCGTTCCCTGCGGCAGATCGAAGCCCGCCAGCAGGCCCCCGACCATCCCATCCTGTGGGAAGTTCCCGAGACCGATTACCTGAAATTCTACCTTTTCCAGGTAGTCTGACCACCGGTTTTGCCCCCGCAGAACCGCAAACTATGGAAAAGCGCCAATTTTTACCGTTTCTGTGCCATCGTATTTTGGCAAACCGCCTATTGCGTTTTGTTCCCGCGCCCGATATAATTATCACATAAACAGCAAGGGCGCTGCGAACGTAAGATTCGCAGCGCCTTTGTTAGTTTCGAGCAGTAAAGGAGTATGAAGTATGGCAGCAACCGTTATGGAACTCTACGGCAGCAAAGTCTTCAACGAGCATGTAATGCGCGAGCGTCTGCCCAGTTCGACCTATAAGAGCCTGAAAGCAACCATCGAAAAGGGCCAGCCCCTGGATCTGGATGTGGCCAACGTCGTCGCCAGCGTTATGAAGCGCTGGGCCATCGAGCAGGGTGCCACTCACTACACCCACTGGTTCCAGCCTCTGACCGGCATCACCAGCGAGAAGCATGACGGTTTTGTTGCACCGCAGCATGACGGCACCGCCATTATGGAGTTCTCCGGCAAGGAGCTCATTAAGGGCGAGCCGGATGCTTCCTCCTTCCCCTCCGGCGGCCTGCGCGCCACCGCTGAGGCCCGTGGCTACACCGCCTGGGATCCCACCAGCTACGCTTTCGTCAAGGATGACGTGCTGTGCATTCCCACCGCGTTCTGCTCCTACACCGGCGAAGCTCTGGACAAAAAGACGCCTCTGCTCCGCTCCATGAAGGCCATCTCCGATCAGGCCCGCCGTGTGCTGCGTCTGTTCGGCAAGGAAGCGGATCAGGTCCACACCACCGTCGGCCCCGAGCAGGAATATTTCCTCATCCGCAAGGAAGACTATGAGAAGCGCCTCGACCTGGTTCTCACCGGCCGTACGCTGTTCGGCTCCGCACCTTCCAAGGGCCAGGAGTTGGAGGAGCATTACTTCGGCGTTATCCGCCCCATCGTCTCCGACTTCATGAAGGAGCTGGATGAGGAGCTGTGGAAGCTGGGCATCCCCGCCAAGACCAAGCACAACGAGGTCGCTCCCAGCCAGCATGAGCTTGCTCCCATTTTTGATACCACCAACGTTGCCATCGATCACAACCTGCTGACGATGGAAATGATGAAGAAGGTTGCCTCCCGCCATGGTCTGGTCTGCCTGCTCCATGAGAAGCCTTTTGAGGGCGTCAACGGCAGCGGCAAGCACAACAACTGGTCCCTGAGCACCGAGGGCGAAAACCTGCTGGATCCCGGCGACACCCCCATGCAGAACCTGCAGTTCATGGTGTTCCTGTCCGCTGTCATCAAGGCAGTTGACGAGTATGCCGATCTGCTGCGTACTGCCGTCGCCACCCCGGGCAACGATCACCGTCTGGGCGCCAACGAGGCACCGCCGGCCATCATCTCCATCTTCGTGGGCGAAGAGCTGGAGGCCGTCATCGACGCCATCTGCTCCGATTCTCCCTATGCCGGCCCCGTCAAGATGAAGATGGATCTGGGCGTCGACGTCCTGCCCAAGTTCAGCAAGGACACCACCGACCGCAACCGCACCTCCCCCTTCGCCTTCACCGGCAACAAGTTCGAGTTCCGTATGCCCGGCTCTGCCGAGAACCTGTCGGATGCGAACTTCATCCTCAATACTGCTGTCGCCAAGGAACTGAGCGACTTCTGCAGCGAGACCGAGGATGCCGCCGATTTTGAGTGCGCTGCTGCCGCCTGGGTCAAGAAGACCCTCAACGAGCACCGCCGCGTGATCTTCAACGGCAACGGTTACTCCGAGGCCTGGGAGGTCGAGGCTGAGCGCCGTGGCCTGCCCAACCGCAAGTGCACTCCCGATGCCATGGTCGCTCTCAAGGAGCCCAAGAACATCGAACTCATGGAAGAGTTCGGCGTCCTGACCCGCACTGAGATGCTGAGCCGCTACGAGGTTGAGATGGAGCATTACTCCAAGGTTCTCAACATCGAAGC
>DDJI01000074.1:12905-54779 GCA_002338885.1 Ruminococcus sp. UBA1828
CCGTGAACGAGTCCCTGTCGACCCGTGCCGAGCAGAAGCTGCTGACCAAACTGTCCCAGTACGCGGACGAAATGTCCGACGGTGTGGACGAACTCCAGAAGGTCGCGGATGAGGTTTCCGCCATGACGGATGAGACCGCCAAGGCACATGCCTACCACGACGTTGTCATCCCGGCTATGGCAAAGCTGCGCGCCAGCGCTGATGCCGCCGAGGAAATCTGCCGCGAGGATTACTGGCCGCTGCCTTGCTACAGCCGCCTGCTCTACTACACCGAGTGATCGGTTTCCTCGCCGCCTTGTAAACAGGGCGCTGCGCAGAGCACAAATTAGCCATTCTCCTTTTCCTATTTCTTACACCAGCTCGGAGGGCCCGCCATCGCGGGCCTTTCGAGTTTTGGGCTACTACCGGCAGTGCGTCCCCGTCCCGGCGCCTGCCACGCACGGAGGTTCACCATGAAACGGACTGCACAGGATATCCTGAACTTTGTGGAGGACAACGACGTCAAGTTTGTCCGTCTGGCTTTTTGTGATATTTTCGGCAACCAGAAGAACATCTCGCTGTTCGCCAGCGAGCTTCCCGGTGCGTTTGAGCATGGCGTCTGTTTCGACGGCAGTTCCATCGCCGGCTTCATGAACACCGAGGAGAGCGACCTCGTGCTATGGCCTGACCCGGACACTGTCTGCATTCTGCCCTGGCGCCCTGCCGAGGGCCGCGTCATGCGCATGTACTGTGACATCACGCTGCCCGACGGCAAGCCTTTTGAGGGCAACTGCCGGGGATACTTACAGTCGGTGGTGCGCCGCGCCCGGGCTATGGGTCTTGTCTGCAATGTGGGCTGTGAGTGCGAGTTCTACCTCTTTGAGACAGACGATCATGGCAACCCCACCAAGATTCCCCTGGACCACGGCGGCTACTTTGACATTGCCCCCCTGGACAAGGGAGAGAACATCCGCCGGGAGATCTGCTTTGCCATGGAGGATCTGGGCCTCAAGCCCCAGCACAGCCACCACGAGAGCGGCCACGGCCAGAATGAGGTGGATTTCCTCTACGCCCCGGCCCTGCGCTCGGCAGACAACCTGAATACCTTCAAGAGCACCGTCAAGGCCATCGCGGGGCGAAACGGCCTGTTTGCCAGCTTCATGCCCAAACCCCTGCGGGATCAGGCGGGCAGCGGCCTGCACGTCAATATTTCCCTCAAGCGGGACGGCAAGAATCTGTTTGAGGGCGATATTGCCCCCGACAGTGAGCCCGGGCACTTCATTGCGGGCATTCTGGCCCACGCCCGGGAACTGACCGCCTTCTGCAACCCGCTGCCCAACAGCTATGCCCGCTTCGGCAGCTGTGAGGCGCCCCAGTATATCAGCTGGAGCCGGCAGAACCGCAGCCAGCTGGTCCGTCTGCCCTCCGCCCACGGGGAGCTCTGCCGCATGGAAATGCGCAGCCCCGATCCTTCCTGCAACCCGCACCTGGCCATCGGCCTGATCCTGGCGGCGGGCCTGGACGGCATCCAGAACAAGATGCTCCTGCCTGCCCCGGTCAACCGCAACCTGTTCCTGCATTCCAGCACCGAGGGCCTGGAAAGCCTGCCCCGCTCTCTGCGGGAGGCCATCACGGTGGCCGCGTCCAGCGACTTCATCTCCAACGAGCTGCCCCTGGCCCTGCTGAACAAATACTTTGAGTACCAGACCCGGCTGTGCCTGGACTTTGAAAGTGCATCCGATCCCGAGGCCTGGGAACGGGAGCACTGCTTCCCCACGGTCTGAATTCCCCGCGCCGTCAACGATGACGGTGAACTTTGCCGAAAGGAGGAACCCGCATGCCTCTGGCATTGATCGCATCTGCCGGCGTCAACGCCAACGAGTACCTGGCACGGCATATTGCCGAGCTGGGCTATCCGCGCCCGGTCATCGTGGCCAGCGGCGGCGAAGCCCGCAGACGGCTGACGGAGAAGGATTTCGAGATCGTGGTCATCAACACTCCGCTGCCCGATGAGTTCGGCCATGAGTTGGGCACCTATGCGGTGGAGAGCTCCCACGCCGGGGTATTGCTGCTGGCCAAATCCGGCACAGCGGAACAGATCTCCAACAATCTGCAGCACGGCGGCGTGCTGGTTCTGGCAAAGCCGTTTTCCTCCACCCAGTTCCGCCAGGCGGTGCAGATGGCTTCCAGCTGCTGCCGCCGGCTGGCTCCCCTGCTGGAGGAAAACGCCCGCCTGACCGACAAGATCGCCCAGCTTCGTCTGGTGGACCGCGCCAAATGCATGCTCATTGAAAAGCGCGGCATGACCGAGTCGGAGGCTCACCGCCTCATCGAAAAGCGGGCCATGGATACCCGCACCAGCCGGGGAGAGGTCGCCTCCGCCCTGCTGGATGAGGAGGACGACGATCTCTGATCCGCTGCGCTCCAACGCGGCAATCTGCAACCGCATTGCCGGTCTGCACAAAAAACAGTAATTGCTTTTGTGCAGGCCGGCAATTTTGTGAGAAACTTTTCAGGCGGAAGCCTGATGCCCTGTCCACGGGACGGGGGTGGGAAATTTGCACGGCAGAACTGCGAAATCTTGATTTTTGCAGGGCGACGTGTGTATAATAATAAATTGGTATAATTGATATGGATGTGGAGGATGTGTGTATGTCTACCAAATATATCTTTGTTACCGGCGGTGTCGTGTCCGGTCTGGGCAAGGGCATCACGGCGGCCAGCCTGGGCCGTCTGCTCAAGACCCGCGGGCTGAAGGTCGCTTCCCAGAAGCTGGACCCTTATATCAACGTCGACCCTGGCACCATGAGCCCCCTGCAGCACGGTGAGGTCTTTGTCACCGATGACGGCACCGAGACCGACCTGGATCTGGGCCATTACGAGCGTTTCATTGACGAAAACCTCAACAAGTACTCCAACCTCACCACCGGCAAGGTGTACTGGAACGTGCTCAACAAAGAGCGCAGAGGCGAGTACTTAGGCTCTACGATACAGGTTATACCACACATCACAAATGAAATTAAGGACTTTGTATACCGCGTCGGCAAGCAAACGTCGGCGGACATTGTCATCACTGAAATCGGCGGCACCATAGGCGACATAGAATCTCAGCCTTTTATCGAGGCGGCGAGGCAGATATCCCTTGAAGTAGGACGGGAAAACAGCCTCTTTATTCACGTCACCTTAGTGCCTTTTTTGAGCGGTTCGGACGAGCACAAGTCAAAGCCCACGCAGCACTCCGTAAAGGAGCTGCAGGGCATGGGAGTCAGCCCCGACATCATAGTTTTGCGCTGCGACGAGCCTTTGGAGGAGTCTATATTCAACAAAATCTCGATGTTCTGCAACGTAAAGCCCGACTGCGTGTTTGAAAACATGACCCTCTCAAACCTCTACGAAGTGCCGATAATGCTTGAAAAGAAAAACTTCTCGGCTGTAGTGTGCAGAGAGCTGGGCATAACAACGCCTGAGCCGGATCTGCGCAACTGGATGAAGATGCTCGACATGATAAAGGGCAGAAACCGTGAGGTAAACATCGGACTTGTCGGAAAATACGTTCAGCTTCACGACGCATACCTTTCCGTGGCGGAGTCGTTAAGGCATGCCGGCTACCCGCTCGAGGCGTATGTAAACATAAGCTGGATAGACTCCGAAACCCTCACAGAAGAAAACTACCGCGAAATTCTCAGCCCGCTTGACGGAATACTCGTTCCCGGAGGCTTCGGCGGCAGAGGCATAGAGGGAATGATTCTCGCCGCAAAATACGCCAGAGAGAATAATGTTCCCTATTTTGGCATCTGTCTTGGCATGCAGATAGCCGTGATAGAGTTTACAAGGAATGTTGCGGAAATAAAGGATGCAAATTCAGGCGAATTTGATGAGATATGCAAGAATAAAGTTATTGACTTTATGCCCGGACAGAGCGATAATATAGATAAGGGTGGCACTTTGCGTCTGGGAAGTTATCCCTGTGTAATTGCGCCAAATACGACGATGGAGCGCTGCTACAAAACCAATCTCATAAACGAGCGCCACCGCCACAGATATGAATTCAACAACAACTTCAGAGACATACTCACCGAAAAGGGCTTGACCATATCGGGAACATCTCCGGACGGAAGGCTTGTGGAAACGGTAGAGCTTTCAGACAGACCCTTCTTTGTCGGCGTGCAGTTCCATCCCGAGTTCAAATCGAGACCGGACAAGCCGCACCCGCTGTTTTTGGGCTTTGTCGCCGCATCATTAGAAAACAGAACGGAGCGTGGCAGACAATGAACGGCAGTATACATGAGGAGTGCGGAGTATTCGGAGTGTACTCTCCGGTTGTAAAGAACGTGGCAGGGCTTGTGTATTACGGGCTGTATGCCTTGCAGCACCGCGGCCAGGAGAGCTGCGGAATGGTAGTGTGCGACGACGGCATATTTTACTCGCACAAGGATGTGGGGCTTGTGAGCGACGTGTTTACAAGCGACGCCATGTCAAAGCTGCCGATGGGAACAATGGCTGTAGGTCATGTAAGATACGGCACAACGGGACGAACCGGCCGTACAAACTGCCAGCCGATTGAGGTCAACCACATGAAGGGAAAGCTTGCGCTTGCCCACAACGGAAACATAAGCAACGCATATGAGCTGCGCTCTGAGCTTGAGATGTCGGGAGCAATATTCCACACCACAAGCGACACCGAAATCATCGCGTATATAATAACGCAGGAGCGGCTCACCGCGCCTTCGATAGAGGCTGCCGTGAGCAAGGCTGTTTTGCGGCTTGACGGAGCGTACTCGCTCGTGCTCATGTCCGCGGCAAAGCTCATAGCGGTGCGTGACAAGTACGGTCTCAGGCCGCTTTGCTACGGAAAAACAGCGGACGGAACGTATATCATAGCTTCGGAGAGCTGTGCTTTGAACGCCGTCGGAGCTGAGCTTGTAAGGGACATTCTGCCGGGCGAGATAGTCGTGTTTGACGAGGACGGCATCCACTCCTTTACAGAGCACTGCAACACCGCTCCCGAGAAAATATGCATATTTGAATACATCTACTTTGCGCGTCCGGACTCTGTCATAAACGGCGTGTCTGTTCATGCGGCGAGAAGAAAGGCCGGAGAAATACTTGCAAGGCGGCATCCCGTGGACGCTGATGTGGTAATAGGCGTTCCCGATTCCGGACTTGACGCGGCGCTCGGATATGCGCAGGCGTCAAAAATACCGTACGGAATAGGATTTATAAAAAACAAATACATCGGAAGGACCTTCATATCCCCCGGTCAGGACGACAGGCTTAACAAGGTCAAGATAAAGCTGAACGTCATCGGTGAAACGGTGCGCGGCAAAAGGGTTGTGATGATAGACGACTCAATCGTAAGGGGCACAACGAGCGCACAGATTGTCAAGCTTCTTCGCGAGGCAGGGGCGGCTGAGGTTCACATGAGGGTATCCGCTCCCCCGTTTATGAACCCGTGCTACTACGGTACAGACATAGATTCAAGAGACAATTTGATAGCATGCCGCCACACGGTGGACGAAATAGCAAAGATCATAGGCGCGGACAGCCTGGGATTTTTGCCGATAGAGGATCTTTCGGCGCTGATTGATTCGGACAAATTCTGCGATGCATGCTTCAGCGGCAGCTACCCCACCGCCGTCCCGAAGATCACGCAAAAGGACAGATTCGAGGCAAAGCTTTCGGAGCGTTCACGTTCCGAGTGCGGAGGCAGAGCGAAAAACTAAGACGGGCGCATGGGATGCACGCAAGCGCAGGCAGCACATGCATACGTGAAGCGACACCATAGATACCCGAAAACTTTTAAAGGCACAAACTAACATTTTTAACGCAAGCATAATATTAATTTCTCTACGGGAATATGAGAAATCGATATTATGTCTTGTTGTGTGTAGAGACATAAATTTTTATGCCGCGAGGGCGGCGGGATACTTTGTTGATTATGCATAGCCGATTGACGTCGGCGGCGCATACTATATAAAATATATGTAAAGGTTGGTTGATTAAAATGAAAATGCTGTATGAAGGAAAGTCTAAGATCGTCTACGAAGGCGAGGATCCTAAGACCTGCGTCATCAAGTACAAGGACACAGCCACTGCCGGAAACGGTGCTAAAAAAGAGGACTTGCCCGAAAAAGGCAAGCTCAACGCCGAGATTTCAAACATAATCTTCAAGTACCTCATGGCAAACGGCATAAAGACACACTTAATCAAGGTGATTGACGAGACAAGCGTTCTTNNCTCGCCTTCTGTCAAGAAAGCTGAAATTGTAATGGTCGAGGTAATAGTCAGAAACGTAGCTGCGGGAAGCTTCTCAAAGAAGTACGGCGTTCCCGAGGGCACGGCGCTCAAGAACACCGTAGTTGAGTTCAGCTACAAGAGCGACGAGCTTGGCGACCCCATGATAAACGACAGCCAGATAACCGCTTTGGGAATTGCCACTCAGGCTGAGCTTGACCAGCTCAAGGAGATGTCCCTCAAGATAGATCAGCTCATGATAGACCTGTTTGCAAAGGCAGGAATCAAGCTCATCGACTTCAAGCTTGAGTTCGGAAGAGTTGACGGAGAGCTTATTCTCTGCGACGAAATTTCGCCCGACTCCTGCCGTCTTTGGGATGCAAAAACAAACGAAAAGATGGACAAGGACCGCTTCCGCAGAGACATGGGCGGCGTAATGGAAGGCTACAAGGAAGTTTTGTCAAGACTCGAAAACGAATAATCAAGAAAAGTTTGAAGGGAGAGATAAAATGTCGGACAGATATGAGAACCCGCTTTGCAAGCGATACGCAAGCAAGGAAATGCAGCACATCTTCTCTGACGATACCAAGTTCTCCACGTGGAGAAAGCTGTGGATAGCCCTTGCCGAGAGCGAAAAGGAGCTGGGGCTTGACATAAGCGACGAGCAGATCGCCGAGATGAAGGAGCACATATACGATATCGACTATAAGACCGCAGCGGAGCGAGAGGCGGTTGTAAGGCACGACGTAATGGCGCACATATACACCTACGGTCTTGCATGCCCGAAGGCAAAGCCGATAATCCACTTAGGAGCGACAAGCTGCTACGTCGGAGACAACACCGATATTATTCAGCAGCGCAGTGCGCTTTTGCAGATAAGAAAGCTGCTTTTAGCGGCGATATCCTCCCTTTGCAGCTTTGCCGACAAGTACAAGGCTCAGCCCTGTCTTGCATACACGCACTTCCAGGCTGCTCAGCCCACCACGCTCGGCAAGCGTGCTACGCTTTGGCTGCACGATTTGATGCTCGATTTAGAGCACCTTGACTTTGTCTTGGGCAACCTCAAGCTTTTGGGCTGCAAGGGCACAACCGGAACGGGCGCAAGCTTTTTGGAGCTGTTCGGCGGCGATCACGAGAAGGTTAAAAAGCTTGAATCCCTCATAGCTCAGAAGATGGGCTTTAAGGACACCTACCCCGTCAGCGGACAGACCTATTCAAGAAAGGTTGACTACTTCACGCTTTCGGTTCTTTCCGGCATAGCTCAGAGCGCGCACAAGTTTTCAAACGACATAAGGCTTTTGTCCCACCTCAAAGAGGTTGACGAGCCGTTTGAATCTGGACAGGTCGGCTCGTCCGCAATGGCATACAAGCGCAACCCCATGCGCTCCGAAAGAATAGCGTCTCTTGCAAGGTACGTTATAGCGGATGCGATGAATCCCGCAATGACGGCAAGCGAGCAGTGGTTTGAAAGAACGCTTGACGACTCGGCAAACCGCCGCATAAGCATTCCGGAGGCATTTTTAGCGGTAGACGGCATACTGACCCTTTACATCAACATTGTAAACGGCATGTCCGTATACCCCAACGTAATACAAAAGCATCTTATGGAGGAGCTTCCCTTCATCGCGACGGAGAACATACTCATGTACTGCGTCAAGAAGGGCGGAGACAGGCAGGTTTTGCATGAGGCGATACGCACGCATGCGGTAGCTGCGGCAAAAGCCATCAAGCAGTACGGCGCAGACAACGACCTGCTCGACAGAATAGCAGCCGATCCGGTATTCAACATAACAAAGGAAGAGCTTGCCGGCATACTGAGCGAAGGCGGCTTTACGGGACGCGCAAAGGAGCAGACCGAGGAGTTTTTGGAGCAGGTAAGGCAGGAGCTTGCAAAGCCCGAAAACCAGATGGGCGAGGTCAGCACTGTAATAAACGTATAACCATCCGGACTTTTGAGCCGGCTCTAATTTCAGGAAAGGAGCGCCTTTGGTCCGAAGGGGCTACAAGGGCAAGTACTAACTATGCTTACAGCAATCGTAGGAATAAACTGGGGAGATGAAGGAAAGGGCAGAATGGTTGACCTTCTGTCAAGCGACTATGATATCATCTGCCGCTACCAGGGCGGAAACAACGCCGGTCACACGGTTATAAACGAGAGAGGAAAGTTTATTTTGAACCTTCTCCCCTCCGGAATACTCCGTGAGACGACGGTAAACGTCATGGGCAACGGCATGGTAATAGACATAGAGCACCTCACAAACGAGATATCAACTCTCACCGAAAAGGGCATAAAGATAACGCCTGACAACCTTAAAATAAGTGACAAAGCGATAATATGCATGCCTTACCACAAGATGCTCGACATCATGGAGGAAGAGCGCCTTGCCGACAAGAAATTCGGCTCAACAAGGCGCGGAATCGCTCCCGTTTATGCCGACAAGTACATGAAAAAGGGCATAAGGATGGACGACCTTTACCACATGGACGTGCTTGAGCAGAAGGTCAAGGACATAGTTGAGTGGAAGAACCTCACAATCACCGGCTACGGTCACGAGCCTGTAAAGGCTGACGAGATGATGGCGTGGTTAAGAAAGTACGGCGAGGTTGTTTTGCCGTATGTGACCGACGTGTCAAAATATCTGTGGAACGCCTCAAAGAGCGGAAAGCGCATAATGTTTGAGGCTCAGCTCGGCGCGCTCAGAGATATAGAATTCGGCATATATCCCTACACCTCTTCTTCCACAACGCTTGCGGGATACGCAACAATCGGTGCGGGAATCCCCGGCGTAAAGCTTGACAACACAATAGGAATAATGAAGGCGTACTCTACTTGCGTGGGTGAAGGACCGTTCACCGTCGAGATGTTCGGCGACGAGGCGGAAGCCCTCAGAAAGGCAGGCGGAGAATACGGCGCCGCAACCGGCAGACCCAGAAGAGTAGGCCCGTTTGACGCGCCCGCCTCAAGAGAGGGAGTAATACTTCAGGGTGCGGACTTCATTGCGCTCACCAAGATGGACGTTTTGTCATATCTGGACAAGATACCGGTGTGCGTAGCTTACGACATAGACGGGCAAATCACAACCGATTTCCCGACAGGCTACAGGCTTGACCGCGCAAAGCCGGTTATAGAGTATCTGGACGGATTCGGGGACGTGTCGGGATGCCGCAAGCCCGAGGATCTTCCCAAGGCGGCGCTTGAGTACATCAGATTCATAGAAAAAGCGGTCGGCTGCCCCGTAAAGTATGTCTCGGTCGGAGCAGAGCGAGAGGAATACGTTCAGATGTTCTGATGCGTCTGACGCGATATAATTTACGAAAGGAACAGATGCCATGAAGGAATTTGACCGCAAGATTATTTTGGAGGACGGAAGCGAGTACTTAGGCTACGGCTTCGGAAGCAAGCCCCGAAACCAGGTTTTGGAGATTGTTTTCAACACGTCGATGGTTGGCTATCAGGAGATAGTTTCCGACCCCTCCTACACTGATCAGATGGTCGTTATGACATATCCTCTTATAGGCAACTACGGCATAACCGACGAGGATTTCGAGAGCAAAAACCTGTCTATCGGCGCGCTTGTCGTAAGGGATTATAACGACATGCCATCTAACTTCCGCTGTACAGAGGCTCTTTCGGAGCTTTTGGACGAGAACGGAATTCCGGGAATATCCGGCGTGGACACAAGAAAGCTCACAAGGAGCATAAGAGATATAGGTTCAAGAAGAGCCGTTATAACGGACATATCTACACCGATGGAAGAGGGGCTAAAGCTCATAGCAGGCACTCCCGTTCCGCGGGACGCGGTTTCAAGGGTGAGCTGCAAAAAGCGCTGGTACTCAAGGACAGCAAACCCGCAGTTTAACGTTGTGGCTTTGGACTGCGGAATGAAGCTGAACATAATCCGTTCGCTCAACAAGCTCGGATGCAACGTGACAATAGTGCCGTACAACACCACCGCGCAGGAGATAGAATTTATGAAGCCTGACGGAGTGTTCCTCTCAAACGGTCCCGGCGACCCGGAGGATGTCGGATGCGCAATAGAGCTTGTAAGGGGCTTGAGAGGAAAGTACCCGATATTCGGAATATGCTTAGGTCACCAGATAATATCTTTGGCGTACGGAGCAAAGACATACAAGCTCAAGTTCGGACACAGAGGCGGAAACCATCCCGTTTTGAACCTCGACACCGGAAAAATCGAAATAACATCGCAAAACCACAGCTATGCGGTTGATCCGGAAAGTGTGCAGGGCACTGCGCTTGAAATAACGCATATAAACCTTCTTGACAAGACTGTCGAAGGCGTTCGCTGCCGCGAGGACAGAGTGTTCAGCGTTCAATACCATCCGGAGAGCGCTCCGGGACCGCAGGACAGCGGATACCTGTTCCGCCAGTTCATAGATATAATGAAGGAGGCGAAGAGCAATGCCTAAACGCACAGACATAAAGAAAGTTCTTGTCATAGGCTCAGGTCCTATAGTCATAGGCCAGGCGGCAGAGTTTGACTACGCCGGCACACAGGCATGTCTTGCGCTGAAGGAAGAGGGCTACGAGGTAATACTTGTAAACTCAAACCCCGCCACCATCATGACCGACACCTCAATAGCGGACAAGGTGTACATGGAGCCGCTGACGCTTGAGTTTGTCGCACGGATATGCCGCTACGAGCGTCCCGACGCCATCGTCCCCGGAATAGGCGGACAGACGGGACTCAACCTTGCAATGCAGCTTTACAAGAAAGGCGTGCTCAAGGAGTGCGAAATAGAGCTTTTGGGGACCGATGCCGAGAGCATAGAGATGGCAGAGGACAGAGAGCTTTTCAAGGAGCTTTGCCAAAGAATCGGCGAGCCGGTCGTCCCCTCTCAGATAACGTACAGCGTTGAGGAAGCGCTTGAGGCGGCGGAGAAGATAGGCTACCCCGTAATCCTTCGTCCGGCGTTCACGCTCGGCGGAACGGGCGGAGGCTTTGCAAACAATCCGGACGAGATGCGTGAGATGATGAAGAACGCACTTGCCCTCTCCCCTGTTCATCAGGTTCTCGTTGAAAAGAGCATAAAGGGCTACAAGGAGATAGAGTACGAGGTTATGCGCGATGCGAACGACACCGCCATAACGGTATGTAACATGGAAAACCTCGACCCCGTCGGAATACACACCGGCGACTCGATAGTTGTAGCGCCCAGCCAGACCCTCACAAACAAAGAGTACCACATGCTAAGAGACAGCGCGCTCAAGATAATACGTGCGCTCAAGGTAAAGGGCGGCTGCAACGTGCAGTTTGCATTGGACCCGCAGTCGTTTAAGTACTACGTAATAGAGGTAAACCCGAGAGTTTCACGCTCTTCCGCGCTTGCATCAAAGGCGAGCGGATACCCCATAGCAAGAGTGTCCGCAAAGATAGCAGTCGGAATGAACCTCGACGAGATTCAGCTTGCCAACACGCCCGCATGCTTTGAGCCGACGCTCGACTATGTCGTCACAAAGATGCCCAGATTCCCGTTTGACAAGTTCACCACCGCCTCAAACGTCCTCTCCACCCAGATGAAGGCGACGGGCGAGGTCATGAGTGTGGGAAGAACGCTTGAGGAAAGCCTGCTCAAGGCGATACGCTCTCTTGAGGACGGCAAGAACCACATACACATGGCGAAGTTTGATTCCGAGCACATGACGGTTGACCAGCTCTTAGACTACATCAAGGACGGCACCGACGACAGAATATATGCAATATCTCAGCTCATGTGGATGGGCGTAGACCATTCGAGAATATGCGACGTAACCCAGATAGACATGTTCTTCCTCGACAAGATCAAAAAGATAGTTGACCTTGAAAAGGAGCTTGAGCAAAACCCGGGTTCGATAGACATGCTGCGCGAGGCCAAGAAGTCAGGATTCTCCGATTCGTATATAGCCGAGCTTTGGGGAATATCGGAGGACGAGGTGTACGAGCTTAGGCGCAAGCTCGGAATATTCCCGGTGTACAAGATGATAGACACCTGTGCGAGCGAGTTTGAAAGCTATGTCCCCTACTTCTACTCCACATACGAGGACGAAAACGAGTCGATAGTTTCAGACAGGAAAAAGATAATCGTCTTAGGTTCCGGCCCGATAAGAATAGGTCAGGGCGTAGAGTTTGACTACTCCACCGTTCATGCAATACACGCAATAAGGGATGCGGGTTACGAGGCCATAGTAATAAACAACAACCCCGAAACCGTTTCAACCGACTACACCACCGCCGACAAGCTCTATTTTGAGCCGCTGACGGTAGAGGATGTAATGAACATAATAGAGCTTGAGAAGCCGGAGGGAGTAATAGCCACACTCGGCGGACAGACGGCCGTAAACCTTGCGGAGCCTCTTACAAGGCGCGGAGTCAAGATAATAGGCACCGACTGCGTGGGAATAGAGAAGGCTGAAAACCGCGATGCGTTTGACGAAGTCATAAAGTCGCTCAACATACCCAACCCCAAGGGCGAGGCGGTTACCGACATAGAGAGCGGAGTTGCCGCCGCAGAAAGAATAGGATACCCTGTTCTTGTAAGACCGTCGTTTGTTTTGGGCGGAAGGGCTATGGAGATAGTCGCAAACGAGCAGATGCTCCGCCACTACCTCAAGAACGCCGTTGAAATCGACGAGGACAAGCCGGTGCTTGTAGACAAGTACATTGTCGGAAAAGAAGTCGAGGTCGATGCAATATGCGACGGCGAGAAGGTGTTCATACCCGGAATAATGGAGCTTGTAGAGAGAACGGGCGTACACTCGGGCGACAGCATGAGCGTTTATCCGCCGTTCACCATCTCCGAGAAGGTCAAGGACACCATTGCAGACTACACAACACGCTTAGGAATAGGCATAGGCATAGTCGGACTGTTTAACATCCAGTTCATAGTTGACTCAAATGACAATGTGTATGTAATAGAGGTCAACCCCAGAGCCTCAAGAAGCGTTCCCTTCCTTTCAAAATCGACAGGCATAAACCTTGTCAAGATTGCGACAAAGGTAATGCTCGGCGAAAGCCTTGAGAGCCAGGGCATAACCGAAATGCGTCCTAAGGACAAGACAAGGTGGTACGTAAAGGCGCCCGCGTTCTCCTTTGAGAAGCTTTCGGGAATGGATGCATACCTCTCACCGGAGATGAAATCCACCGGTGAGGCTATAGGATATGACGACAAGCTCAACCGTGCGCTTTACAAGGCGCTGCAGGCGTCCGGAATAAAGATGAAGGAGTACGGAACGGTAGTTGTCACGATAGCCGACGAGGACAAGGAGGAGGCTTTGCCGCTCATAAGAAGGTTCTACAACCTCGGTTTCAACATTGAAGCCACGCTCGGCACCGCAAACTTCCTCAAAAAACATGGCATACGCACAAGAGTCAAAGGAAAGCTCAGCGAGGGCAGCGACGAGATACTTCAGTCGATTCGCGCAGGATACGTCAGCTACATCATTAACACCCGTGCAATACTTTCGGGCGTTCACTATGAGGACGGCGTAGCTATAAGAAGATGCGCGGTTCAGAACGGAGTCACCATGTTCACCTCACTGGACACCGTAAAGATAGTTTTGGATGTGCTTGAAGAAATCATCCCGAGCATATCCACCATAGACGCATAACACAACCAACCATATATACAGCAAAAAGGGCCCGACGGCTGAGCAAATCAGCCAAAGGGCTCTTTCTTATTGTTGAAATCCCGATGACAATGCGGTACAATTATATCGTAATTTACATTGTGAGAGGTTAAAAATGCGGTTTTTACATCTATCAGACCTTCACCTTGGCAAGCGGCTGGGCGAAATGCCGCTTGCTAAGGATCAGGAATACATTTTGTCCGAGCTTGCAGGCATTGCGGACAGCGAAAATGCAGATGCGGTGATAATTGCAGGCGATGTTTACGACACCGCCGTCCCGCCGGCAGAAGCGGTTTCGATGTTTGACAGGTTTATAACTAGGCTTGCCGACAGCGGCAAAAAAATATTCATAATAAGCGGAAACCACGACTCCCAAAGGCGTCTTGAGTTCGGCGCATCGCTGATGAAAAACTCCGGAGTTTACCTTAGGGGAACGTACGGCGGGGCGTACGAGCCGGTTGTTTTGCGGGATGAAGAGGGCGAGATTTGTGTGTACATGCTCCCGTTTGTCAAGCCGTCGTCAGTGAGGTTTGCACATGAAGAGTGCGAGGCGGCAACGACAGACGAGGCGGTGCGCTTTGCAATATCAGCCATGAACGTAGACCCGTCAAAGAGAAACATCCTCATAGCACACCAGTTTGTCGCAGGCTCGCAAAGAAGTGATTCGGAGGACTTGAGCGCAGGCGGCTCAGACAGCGTCGGTCCGGATGCGCTTGCGGCGTTTGACTACGTCGCCTTGGGGCACCTGCACTCCCTGCAGAGGGCAGGTTCGGAATTTATAAGATACTGCGGCTCGCCCCTGAAATACTCGTTTTCCGAGATACGCGGCAACAAGTGCGCGCTCATAGTCGATGTAATGAAAAAGGGCTGCGTCAGCGTCAAGAGTCTGCCGCTTACTCCCCTTCACGACCTGCGGCACATAAAGGGCGAGTATGCTCAGCTTACGCTGCTTGAAAACTACAAGGGCACAAAGCTTGACGACTACGTATACATAACCCTCACCGACGAAGACGATGTTCCTAACGCAATAGGAAAGCTCCGCTCCATATACCCAAACATTCTAAAGCTCGACTACGACAACGTGAGAACCCGCACAACAGCTCAGCTTGACATACCGTCGGAAGTAAAGATGAAAAGTCCGGAGGAGCTTATATCGGAGTTTTTCAAGATGCAAAACAGCGTTTTGCCGAACGAATATCAAACGCAAATTATAAAAGACACTTTGAAAAAGCTGCGGGACGGCGAGGATGCGCAGCCGCCCATGCCTGAAAACAAGGAGGAATCATGAGACCGCTTAAACTCACCATATGCGGCTTCGGACCGTATGCCGACAAGACGGTTTTAGACCTCAGCACACTCGGCGACAAAGGCGTGTATCTTATAACCGGCGACACCGGAGCGGGAAAGACAACAATATTTGACGCCATTACATACGCCCTTTACGGTCAGGCAAGCGGAGGCGTGAGAAACGACTCGACGCTTTTTCGGAGCAAATACGCCCAAAGCGGCACGCCGACATACGTAGAGCTTGAATTTTCATACCGCGACAAGACGTACACCGTAAGAAGAAGCCCCGAATACCTCCGCCCAAAGCGCGGCGGCGGAATGACAACCCGTCCTGCAGACGCAGTCCTGACATATTCCGACGGCACCCCTCCCCTTTCAAAGGCAAGCTATGTCACAAAGGAAATAGAGCGCATAATAGGACTGGACAAAAACCAGTTTGTCCAGATAGCCATGATAGCGCAGGGCGACTTTTTAAAGCTGATACTTGCAACGACGCAGGAGCGGTCTGTGATATTCAGAAAAATCTTCAAAACGGATATGTATCAGAAATTTCAGGACGACGTCAAGAAAAAGGCGTCGGAGCTTGCATACTCCTGCACGCAGTTGTCTTTGTCATGTGCGCAGTATCTTGAAATGGCGGAGCTTGACGGGCAAAACCGCGAACTTGCCGAAAAGTATGCCGAAAACCGCGACTTCGAACGCGCGCTTGCTATAATAGAAAAGGCTGTCGCGTCGGACGAGCAGACAAAATCGGAGCTTGAAATAAAGCACAAAGCGCTCAAAGAAGAAAGCGCGGAGCTGAACAAAAAGCTCGGCGCCGCCGAGCATGTGAAGGCGCTGAACGATGAGCTTAAAGCGTGCATGCAGAAGCTTGAAAAGCTAAGCGGCGAGCTGCCGACACTTAAAAAGAGGGACGAGCAGGCGGATGCGGCGCAGGAAAAACTCTCTGAAATGAGAGCGCAGGCTGCCGCCCAAAAGGAGGAGCTAAAGCTCTACGACGAGCATGAAAAGGCGCTGAAGGAGTCTGCGCTCAACGACGGGCAGATAAAGAAAAAGGAGCTTGAGCAGGATGCGCTGAGCAAAAAGCTCGAAAAGCTAAAAGACGCCATTGCGGCGTCCGAGAGGGCGGTATCGGCGGCAAAGGGATACGAATCGGAGCTTGAGGCCGCAAAGGCTGCGCAGGCGCTTGCGCAGACCAACCGAAAGAGCATAAGCGAGCTTAAAGACGTGGTGGACAGCCTGAACGCAATAACCGTCAAGCTGCGTCAGGCTAAAAACGAATACATTGAGGCGGACGACAAGTATGCAAAGGCAAGGGACAGCTTTGAGAAGATGCAAAGGGCGTATCTTGACAACAGCGCGGGAGTACTTGCAAGAGAGCTGAAAGAGGGAGAAAAATGTCCGGTATGCGGCTCCATTTCACACCCTCAGCCGGCGCATCTGAGCGAAAATGCCCCCACGGAAGCGCAGGTCAACGAAAGTCGGGATGCGCTGAACAAGCTTGATGAGAAAAAGCGGGATGCGGCTCAAAAGGCGCATTCGCTCAAGGGAAGCTTTGACGCCATGTATGCATCCGCGCAGGACAGGTGCGAATCGGTGCTGAACACTAAAGAACTGAGAGGCATATCCGCGGTCATCGCACAAAGGCTTGCCGAAGAGGACAAAAGGCTTGAGGACATAAAATCCCGACGGGATGCAGCCGAGAAAAACCTTGCCGTGGCTCAAAAGCTGATGCAAAACGCTCCGGAGTATGAAAAAATGCAAAAGGAATGCGAGGAGGGCGCAAAGGCGCTAAACGACGAGCTGTCGGCGCTGCGTGAGAAGGCTGTTGAGCTGCGTCTGACTGCTCAAAAGACCGCGCAGAAGCTCAGGTACCCGTCGCTTGAGGAGGCAAGCCGCGCGGTGAGCGCCCTTGAGAACAAGATAAGCAGTGCAAAGGCGGCGATAGACGAGGCGAAAAAGGCGTATTCCGATGCGCTCTCACAGATGCAGTCCTGCAAGGACACCGCGGCATCTTTGGAAAAGGCCATATCGGAAAGCGAGAGCAAAGCATCGGCGGAGGATTTAAGCGCAAAAAAATCCGAGCTTGACGCTGCCCTTTCGGCAATTGAGGAGAGCATTTCGACTTTGGGCGAGAAATCAGCCGCAAACAGAAAGTCCTACATCGGGCTGAGGGAATCGGTAAAAAAGCTTGCTTCGGAGCAAATACACACCGCCGACGCAAAAAATCTTTCGGACACGGTAAACGGAAATCTGTCGGGGCGGGAAAAGATGAGCCTTGAGGCATACGTTCAGGCCACTTACTTTGACAGGATAATTCACCGCGCAAACGTCCACCTGATGAGGATGACCGACGGGCAGTACGAGCTGAAAAGGAGCCGCGAAGCCCTGAACAAGCAGGCAAAATCGGGACTTGAGCTGGATGTGACCGACCACTACACGGGTGCGGACAGGAGCGTCAGGACCCTTTCGGGCGGAGAATCGTTTAAGGCGTCGCTCGCCCTTGCTTTAGGGCTGTCCGACGAGATAATGTCGGGAGCAGGCGGCATAAAGCTTGACACGATGTTTGTAGACGAGGGATTCGGCTCGCTTGACGAGCAGTCGCTCGATTCGGCCATGGACACGCTCATAAGTCTCGGCAATGAAAGCAGACTTGTGGGCATAATCTCGCACGTGGAGGCTCTGCGACGCAGAATAGACAAAAAAATAATAGTGACAAAGGACAAGTTCTGCGGCTCGTATGCCAGAATTGACCTCGGGTGAGCAGCTGAAGATAAAAAACCGCTCCCGCAGCTGTTGCGGAAGCGGATTTTTATGCTTTTTTTGCGTTTGAGGCGGCTTTTATACGCACCTGAGCGCGCTTTAATTTCATTTGGGCAAGCCTTTTGTCGTCGTCTGTCTCGGCAGATTGAATTTTCTTTTCAGCCTTTTTGAGCGCAAGCTCTGCCCTTTGAAGGTCTATATCCTCCGCCCATTCAAACGTCACGGGGGCAAGGACAACCTGCTCTTTTGACACGGTCAGCATTCCGCCGCAGCAGGCAGCGCGTCTTGGCGGCGCATCGGGAGCCTCATACAATCTGCACTCGCCCATTCCAACCGCCGTCAGATACGGAATATGACCCGCAAGCACCACAAGCTCCCCATCGACTGTCATAAGGCAAAGCTCGTATGCTTTCCCGTCATAGAACACGCCGTCCGGCGTCATTATTTTAAGATTAAAGTTGTTAAAATTACTCACGGCGCACCTTCTTAGCTGCCTTTGGCGGTGTCTGAATTTTTGGCGCGTTCTACTGCTTCATCTATGGTTCCGACGAACAAAAACGCCGATTCGGGCAGGTCGTCATGCGCGCCCTCGATTATTTCTTTAAAGCCTCTTACGGTTTCCGCGACAGGCACGTATTTTCCGGTGTAGCCGGTAAACTGTTCTGCAACGGTAAACGGCTGGGACAGGAACCTTTGAACCTTTCTCGCCCTCGAAACGGTCAGCTTGTCCTCCTCGGAAAGCTCATCCATTCCCATGATGGCGATTATGTCCTGAAGCTCCTTATATCTTTGAAGTATCCTTTGGACGTCTCTTGCGGTCTTGTAATGCTCCTGTCCTACTATGTCGGCGGAGAGTATTCTCGAGGTTGACGCAAGCGGGTCTACGGCCGGGTATATTCCCAGTGACGCTATGGACCTCGACAGAACGGTGGTGGCGTCAAGGTGCGCAAAAGTTGTTGCGGGCGCGGGGTCTGTCAGGTCATCGGCAGGGACGTAAACCGCCTGAACGGATGTTATTGAGCCGTTTTTAGTGGAGGTGATCCTCTCCTGAAGCGCTCCCATCTCTGTAGCAAGTGTAGGCTGGTATCCCACCTCTGAGGGCATGCGTCCTAAGAGAGCGGAGACCTCTGAGCCTGCCTGAGTGAATCTGAATATGTTGTCTATGAACAAAAGCACATCCTGATGCTCTCTGTCCCTAAAATATTCTGCCATTGTAAGTCCGGAAAGACCCACTCTCATTCTCGCCCCCGGCGGCTCGTTCATCTGTCCGTACACGAGCGCGGTTTTAGAAAGAACTCCCGACTCTTTCATCTCGTTATACAGGTCGTTTCCCTCTCTTGTGCGCTCTCCTACGCCGGTGAACACGGATATTCCGCCGTGCTCCTTCGCGACGTTATTTATAAGCTCCTGTATCAATACGGTTTTGCCGACTCCTGCGCCCCCGAACAGACCTATCTTTCCGCCCTTCGCATACGGGCAGATCAGGTCTACAACCTTGATGCCCGTCTCAAGCATTTCGGTTTTAGTCTGCTGATCCTCAAAACTCGGTGCGGGGCGATGTATATCCCAACGCTCCTGAACGTCCGGTGCGGGCATGCCGTCTATCGGCTCGCCGAGCAGGTTAAACATCCTGCCCAAGGTGTGCCTTCCCACAGGCACTGTTATCGGTCCCATGGTGTCTACTGCCGGTATCCCCCTCGGGAGTCCGTCGGTAGAGCTCATAGCTATGCATCTTACGACGTTGTCACCTATATGCTGTGCGACCTCCAAAACTATATGTCTGCCGTCATAGTCAATGGTGACGGCGTTATTCAGCTCCGGAAGTTTTCCCTCCTCAAAGCGTATATCAAGAACCGGTCCGATTATTTGGGTGACGGTTCCTGTGTTTTTTCCCTTTATATTGTCCATGGCGTCCATAACACTTTCCCTTCGGGTTTATTTTATCACTCCGACTGCGCGCCCGACACAATCTCGGTTATCTGGCGCGTTATAGAGCCCTTTCTCGCTTTGTTATAAACAAGGCGAAGCTGTTCTGTCATGTCGTCGGCATTAGATGTCGCGTTCTCCATTGCTATTCTCCTCGCGGCATACTCGCTTGCCTTTGATTCGCAAACCGCGCCCCATATCAGCCCTGCGACGCCGTCCGGAACAATCTTATCGAACACTGCCTGCGCAGACGGCTCTATCAGCATGTACGGCGGCTGCGTGTCTTTCTTTTTCGGCTTTTCAAGAGGCAGGAGCCTCATTGTCGCGGGAACCTGCGAAAGCATGGAAACAAACCGCGTGTAAATCAAATAAAGCTCCTCAAACTCCCCGCTGAGGAATCTGCCGCACAAAAGCCTTGCCGCATCATGCGCATCGCCGACGTCCATGCTTTCTATGCTCTGATACTCCGACGAAACGACATCCGCTCCTATCCTTGCAAAGTGCTCGCATGCTTTTTTGCCGACCGGAAGCACCTCGACGTTTTTGCCCTGCGAAAACTCGCCGCACGCCTTGAAAAGATTGCTGTTATATCCTCCCGCAAGCCCGCGATCTCCCGCCAGAGCTATTATACAGATCTTTTTGTCCTCTTTTGCTGACGGTTCACGGCAAAAATCCGAATCAACCGCCGCACCCGACGATGCAACCGCGCTCAACGTGCGGCGCAGCTCCAAAAAGTACGGGCGGCATTTTTCAGCGCCGTCCAAGGCCTTTGAAAGCTTGAGTCTCGCCACAAGCTCCATTGCCTTTGTTATTTGCCTTGTGCCCTCGATGCTCTTTATTCTCAGGCTTATTTCCTTCATAGAAGCCGTTGCGATTACCTCCCTTCAAAGCGCCTGCTACCGAGTCTTTTTGCGGCTGTTCACAAACTTGTCCGTATACTCGGCCACCGCGCTGTCCAAAAGCCCGTAAACATCTGCATCGGAGCGCAGTATTTTTTCAAGCAGATCCTGATGATATGCGTTCATTTCAAAGTAAAGACCTTTTTCGTACTCCTTTACAAGCGAGACGTCAACATCTTTAAGGTAGTTATTTACCACGGCGTATATTATGCAGACCTGAAGCTCCACAGGTATGGGGGCGTTTCTGTCCTGCTTTAAAACCTCGACTATCCTCTCGCCCTGCGCCAAGCGCTCCTTTGTGTCCTTATCAAGGTCGGAACCGAACTGTGCAAAGGACTGAAGCTCTCTGTACTGCGAATACAAAAGCTTTAGTGTGCCGCTGACCTTTTTCATTGTTTTAAGCTGCGCTGCTCCGCCAACACGGCTGACGGATATTCCGGGGTTTATCGCAGGCATTACGCCGGAATTGAAAAGCTCAGTCTCAAGATATATCTGTCCGTCGGTTATTGATATGACGTTTGTGGGTATATATGCGGAAACGTCTCCGGCCTGTGTTTCTATTATGGGAAGCGCAGTCAAAGAGCCTCCCGACATCTCGTCCGAAAGCCTTGCGGCGCGCTCTAAAAGTCTTGAATGAAGGTAAAACACGTCTCCTGGATACGCCTCGCGTCCCGGCGGGCGGCGTATGAGCAAAGATATCGTTCTGTACGCCACGGCATGCTTTGACAGGTCGTCGTACACCACAAGCGCATCCTTGCCCTGTCTCATGAAGTACTCCGCCATGGTGCATCCGGCGTACGGGGCGATGTACTGAAGTGTTGCAAGCTCGCTCGCCGTCGAGCTGACGACTATGGTGTAATCCATTGCTCCCGCTCGGGAGAGCATCTCAACCGTCTGCGCGACGGTGGAGTTTTTCTGACCTATTGCTACGTAGACGCATATGCAGTCCTTGCCCTTTTGATTTATGATTGTGTCTATTGCTATTGCGGTCTTTCCCGTCTGCCTGTCTCCTATTATCAGCTCGCGCTGTCCCCTGCCTATGGGTATCATGCTGTCTATTGCCTTGATGCCTGTCTGGAGCGGCACGCTTACCGACTTTCTTTGTATAATTCCTGCGGCGGGCTGCTCTATCGGCATCATCTTTTCATACGCGACAGGTCCTTTGCCGTCTATAGGGTGACCGAGGGCGTTTACGACCCTTCCTATTAGTCCTTCGCCCACAGGCACGGAAACGACAGAGCCTGTTCTTGTCACCGTGTCGCCTTCGCGTATGCCCTCATCGGTTCCGAGCAAAACCACCGACACATAGTCCTCTTCGAGGTTAAGAGCCATGCCGTAGCTGCCGTTTGAAAACTTGACAAGCTCGTTTGAAAGGCATTTGTCAAGACCGTAAACCTGCGCTATGCCGTCGCCGACGGTTATAACGCTTCCCGTTTCTGACAGCTCCGCCTTTGACTCGTAATTTTTAATCTGAGCCTTTATAAGGCTGCTTATTTCGTCTAAATTCATAAATCCATCCCCAATGCTTCGGTTTAGCAGTCGCTTTTAAGAGATTCCCTGAGGGAAGAAAGCTTTTGGCGCACGCTTGCATCGTATCTCTTTCCGTCGTACTCAAGGCATATTCCGCCCAGGCATGACGGGTCCGTGCGGCAGTGAAGAAGCACTTTGCTTCCCGTCTTTTTCTCGAGGGTTTTGCAAAGCTTTGACTTTTGAACCTCGTCAAGCTCCACTGCGGAGGTCACCTTCACCGCAAGAATGTTGTTTTCCCTGCAGTAAAGAGCGCGGTACTCCTGCAGGCAGCTCTCGAGCATTCCGCATCTGCGCTTTGCGGCGNNTTTACGGCGTTCAGCAGCACCGGCTCTATCCTGCCGCCGAAAACGCTGTTGACAAGCTCTTCTCTCTCCGAAACTCCGAGTCTCGGATTTGAAAGCAGCCTCAAAAACTCCGGCTTGTCCTCAAACACCTTTGCCACGGTCTCAAAGCCGTTGAGCACCTGCGTCTGCACTCCCCGCTCACGCGCCAGATCATACACCGCGCGCCCAAACTCCTGCGCGTATCTTATGTGCTCACTGCTGCTCATCATCGTCACCCAAACCGCTTATCGCTTCATCTATAAGTTTTGCATGCGCGGCTGCATCAATTTCCTTTTCCACAACCTGCTCTGCAAGGTCTATTACCATGTCGGAAACAGAGTTTTTCATCTGTGCGGCAGCTTTTCTCTTTGCAAGCTCTATATCGGCGTCGGCGTTTTCAAGCCGCCTTTGAGCCTCGCTTTTGGCAGCCGACACTATTTGTTCCGACTCCTGCTTAGCACGCGCCGTCGCAGTCTTTATGATGCTGTCGGCCTGCGCGCCGGCGTCGGTCAGCTTCTTTTCGTATGTCTGCTTGTCCTCATTTGCCTTTGCCAAAGCCGTGTCCGCATCGGAATACATCTTATTGACCTCGTCCTCCCGCTGCTTGAGAATCTTTTGAACAGGCTTGAACAAAAACTTCTTTAAGATAAGCGTGAGGATAAACAGGTTGCCGATCGCCACCACGATATGCCATATATCTATGGATATAAAATCGACGTTGCCCGCTATAAGTGCTGTAAAAAGCATCTTTTACACAACTCCCTTATATGCGTTCGGTTTATCAGAGCATGTTCAAGAACATGTTCGGCGCCAAGAATATCAGCAACAGTCCTACCACAAGTCCGTAAATACCGGTTGTCTCCGCGATTGCGCAGCCCATGAGCATGGTAGTCGTAACAGAACCCTTTTGCTCAGGCTGTCTCGCTATTGCCTCGCATGCCTTGCCTACGGCATAGCCCTCTCCTATACCGGGACCTATACCTGCTATAAGCGCAAGACCTGCTCCTATTGCACATCCCATCAAAACTAAAGCTCTTTCCATAAAACAAAACCGTCCTTTCAATGGTTTTTAACAATCAGTCCGTTTCCGCAGCCGCCTTGATATAAAGCATGGTGAGCATGCAGAAAATAAACGCCTGCAAAATGCCGCTGAACACGTCAAAGTATATCGACAGTATGGCGGGAATGCCAAACTGAAGTATCGGGAAGCTTTGCGCCCATTCGCCCAAAAATCCCGGCAGCCATCCGAAAACCACCTGGTTGAGCCATGCAAGCGCAGCATACACAAGAGAAGATATTATCGTACCGGAGGCGACATTTCCGAACATACGCAAAGCCATCGACACCGGCGTTGCAAACTCGCCTATTATGTTCATCGGCGTCATCAAAAATATCGGTTCGGTAAAGCCCTTCATATACTTTAAAATTCCGTTTGTGCGTATCTTGTAGTAAGTTATCAAAACAAACGTCACTATCGCCCAGCCGGCAGTGGTGTTTAAGTCTCCCGTGGGAGCATACATGCCTATAAGCGACAGCCAGCTTGAGCAGAGCGCAAGGGTAAACAGCGCGGCAATATACGGAGTATACCTTTTTGCAAAGCGTTCTCCCATATTTGAGCGGACAAAGTTTGACACAGTCTTTACTAAAAGCTCCGCAACGATCTGCCTTTTTGAAGTCGGGCGAACCTTCATTCCGTGAGTCAGCCATATGCACAGTGCGGCGACAACAGCCATCACTATCCACATGTTCACCTGCGTCTCCGTTATGGTCAGCCCGAACGGAAGCTCAAAAAGTATCTTCGCGCCCTTGACTTCAATGTCGCTCATTTTTCATCACCGTCCTTGTTTTCGGGCTTTCCCGAATACATCTGCCGAACGCTTGTCACGGTGCGGTACACGCCTATCGATATTCTCGGATATATCGCCGCAAGGAGCATGGGAATCCAGTTGAACAGCCCCTTTGACGCGGAAAGATACAGCCCAAGACCCATAAGCCCGACGAGCACTGCAAGCCTTAACATGTACGAGCCGGCAGAGCGCTTTTTCGCAAGCTCGGGATCGCCCGTCGCCGCCCTCACCACAGCCGTCGCCATCATGAAGTAATACAGGCTCATCACCGCAGTACCCCACAGGGCGCCGCATATCACCCCGATATCAAACTTTCCTATAATCAAAAAGACAAGGACAGTCACGCCTTCAAGTATAAGCGTACCGAGCACAACCGGCAGCATAAAGTCCTTTATCGCCTTTATCTCAGTTTTATCCATGTCTTTAGACCTCCGAACGCAGCCATGCATGCGCTGAAAATCGCCGCAAATTTTGCCGCTTTGAAGTAACAGCGTACCGCATCAGCCGATGTATTGTTTATAGTATAAAACAATCGGTCGCATTTGTAAAGGGTTTACACAACTTTTTGCCTTCTGTGCACTCATGAAAGCTTATTTGTGTGTAAAGTGCATAAATCTGAGGATTTTAATTGTTTGATTTACCGATTCAAAGTGCAGACAGAATATGTTATACTGTATATGCAAATTATTATTGAAAGGAAATTATTGTAATGAGAAAATTTCTTGCAATGCTCTTGGCAGGAGCTATGCTTTTGAGCCTCTTCGGATGCGCTGACGCGGCTGATGAGGAGGGCGGCGAGCCTGAGGTTGATCAGGAATACCTTGACAGTCTCACCGATCCCAATCTTACATACACTCTTGAAGAGCTTGAGGCACTTGAAGAAGGCGAGCATTACGTTGCTGATTACGATGTTCCCGCTTTGTGGAAGTATTTTGAGGGAAAAATGCTCATAGGAGCATCGTTCACATCCAACCAGATAGATCTTGAAAACCTTGAGGACACCACTACAAAGGGACTTCTCAAGCACTACAACATCTACACTCTCGGCAACGAGTTCAAGCCCGACTGCATCAACCCTTCGGAGGGCGTTTACAACTTTGAGTATGCGGACGAGTTTGTAGAGTTCGGTAAGATCAACGGCGCAACCTTAAGAGGTCATACGCTTTTGTGGCATTCTCAGGTTCCGCAGTGGTGGTTCAAGGCTGATCCCGACGACACAAGAAGCCTTGCGGAGTGCTACGAGGCAGGCGCTTTGGCTACAAGCGAGCAGCTTCAGGAGAGAATAACCACCTACATCACCGACGTCGTGACAAGATACAAGGACGACATAGACATTTGGGACGTATGCAACGAGGTTCTCAACGCCGACTCCATAAGAAGAATTGCCGACGACTCCTACTGGGCAGACATAATCGGCGACCTTGACGGAAACGGCTACTATGACGACTATGTCGAGATAGCGTTCAACGCGGCAAGAGCTGCCGACGAGGATGCAATTCTTATAATCAACGACTTCAACATGGAGTGGCAGGATTCCAAGACACAGGCTATGTACGACATGGTTGAGAGAATGCTCCGCAAGGGCGTCAGAATCGACGGTGTCGGATTCCAGTCCCACATAGACCTCAACTGCGACGTCGAGCACTACAGAAGAAACATCGAGCTTATAGCGGGACTTGCGGACGTATACGACGAATGCTTCCCCGAGTATGCCGGCAACTTCAGAATTCAGATCACAGAGCTTGACATGAACATGTTCGTAGGCGAAAATGCAGACGGTGCGTTCAAGACCTGGTCCGACGAAGAGCTTGAGCAGCAGGCTGAAAAGTATGCGGAGCTGTTCGACATGTTCCTCGACTTTGCCGATGAGGGCATAATCGACTCCGTTGTATTCTGGGGCACGGACGACGAGAACTCCTGGCTCAACTCTACTCCTAAGCTCAGAAGAAACGCAGCGCTCATAATCGACAGAGACTTCTCCTTGAAGCCTTCCTTCTACTCTATAGCAGAGGTGACATTTGACCACTGATTAGGCGCTATGGGCTTAGATGGTAAAGATTAAAGCTAAATCTTAAAAACACGAAAGCCGCGGCTTATATAAAGCTGCGGCTTTTTTGCGCATTTGCATTTTTCTCAAGGCATGGCTCCCCGCTATGGGCATGCGGGGGGGGTCGGCGTGGTTATAAATTACAAAGCGAGGCTTTTGATAACTTTAGCTTTTATGAATGCATACAATGTTATATAACGGCGTTGACAAGAGCGAAATACGGTATTATAATAAGCTGGAACTGATAGAGGCGCAGTGTATCATGAGTAAGCGGTGTTGTAAACGTCAGCCAAGACGGACATTGCCAAAAGGGGTAGCTGCCGAGGACGCTCAAGGGCAAAGGAGCGATCCGGCAGTGCGGTTAATATCCGCACCGCTGTCGCATTCGCTTGCGGAGAGCTATCGAACGAGTTGAGATATTTTTCGTGCGGTAGTTGCCTTTTGAGGTGACTGCCTTTTTTCTTCTTAAATTTTAACGCCGAATAAATATGAAAGGAAGACGCGCACCGAAATGAAAAAGAACATATTTACCGGAGCGGCAACCGCTCTTATCACGCCGTTTAAGAACGGCGGGATAGACTACGACGCTTTTGAGCGCATACTTGAGCAGCAGATAAACGGAGGAATAAGCGCGCTGGTCGTTGCGGGAACAACGGGCGAAAGCTCAACGCTTACCGACAGCGAGCATCGCGAAATCATAAGCTTTGCGATAAAGAAAGTTGCGGGCAGAGTCCCCGTAATTGCCGGAACAGGCTCTAACGACACCGACTATGCAATCGATCTTTCAAAGTTTGCAGCAGATGAGGGCGCTGATGCCGTTCTCTTAGTGACGCCTTATTACAACAAAGCCACGCAAAACGGCCTTTATGAGCACTTCAAGGCAATAGCCCAAAGCTGCAAGATACCATGCATACTTTACAACGTTCCGTCGCGCACCGGCTGCAACATACTTCCCGCCACCGCCTACAGGCTTTCGCAGATAGACAACATCGCAGCCATAAAGGAAGCGAGCGGAGACATATCGCAGATAGCGGAGCTTGCGCACCTTTGCGCCGACACGCTTGACATTTATTCGGGCAACGACAATCAGATTCTGCCCATACTTTCTTTGGGCGGCAAGGGCGTAATATCTGTGCTGTCAAACATCATGCCCGCTCAGACAAACGAAATCTGCCGCAGGTTCTTCGCCGGCGACTTAAAGGGTTCTCTTGCGCTGCAGCTTGAGTACCTCCCCCTTATGTCCGCTTTGTTCAGCGAGGTAAACCCCATTCCCGTAAAGGCTGCAATGGCTAAGATGGGCATGTGCGAAAACACATTGAGGCTCCCCTTGACGCCTATGGACGAGACGAAGGCGGAAGTGCTTTACAAGCTCATGGCGGAGCAAAAACTTATCTAAAAGCAAAAAGGCAAAATCGTGGACATATCCACCATTCGGAGGACGTTTTAAATGAGTGAATTACTGACCGACAACCTGTCAATCAAGGACGGAGAGCTTTATTTCGGCGACGGTAAAGGCGTGAGCACAAAGGAGCTTGCGCGCAAGTACGGAACACCGCTTTACGTCATGGACGAAAACAGAATACGCCGCAACTGCGCCGAATACCGCGAGGCGCTCAGTGAGTTCTTCGGCGACGACTCCTGCGCGCTGTATGCGAGCAAGGCGGCAAGCTTTAAGATGATATACAAGATAATAAACGAGGAAGGACTGGGCGCGGACGTTGTCTCCTGCGGGGAAATATACACCGCATTGAAGGCGGGATTCCCCATGGAAAAGGCGTATTTTCAGGGCAACAACAAGACGGATGCGGACATAGCCTTTGCAATGGACGCGCATGTCGGATACTTTGTATGCGACAACGTCGAGGAAGTGGACGCCATCGACAAAATAGCGGCGCAAAAGGGCATAACGCAGAAACTTTTGCTCAGGCTCACGCCCGGAATAGACCCTCACACCTATGACGAGGTTGCCACGGGAAAGGTAGATTCAAAGTTCGGCACTGCGATAGAAACCGGCCAGGCTATGGAAATAACCCTTCACACGCTTGAAAAAAAACATGCTAAGCTGTGCGGGTTCCACTGCCACGTCGGATCTATGGTGTTTGACTCCGATGTATTTTTGAGAAGCGCCGATATTATGCTCGATTTCATAAAGAGCGTAAAGGACAGATGCTCATATGAGGCGCAGATACTCGACCTCGGCGGCGGATACGGCGTCAGATACGTAAGCGACCAGCCGCAGATAAGCATACGCGACAACATAAAAGAGGTTGCGGATTTTATAAATAAAAAGTGTGAAAAGCTCGGCATTTCAAGACCCTCGATAAGGCTTGAGCCGGGAAGGAGCATAGTAGCGGACGCGGGAATCACCCTTTACACCGTCGGCACGGTAAAGAAAATAACCGGATACAAAAACTATGTATCGGTTGACGGCGGCATGACAGACAACCCGAGATACGCCCTGTACGGCTCGAAGTACACCGTGATACCGGCAGACAAGGCGGATGCGCCGCGCACACTTCAAGCGGATCTTGTGGGAAGGTGCTGCGAGTCGGGCGACATCATTCAGCCGCAGGTCATGTTCCCGCAGGACGTCGGCAGGGGCGACCTTGTGGCTGTGCTGACTACCGGAGCGTATAACTACTCCATGGCGTCAAACTACAACCGCATCCCAAGGCTTCCGATAGTCATGGTAAGAGACGGCTCTGACTGCCTCGCCGTAAGAAGAGAATCGCTTGACGACATCGTCTTAAACGACCTGTAACTTAAAAAGAAAGGCGGAATGAGTACCGGCATGAAATTCACCAAGATGAACGGAATAGGCAACGACTACATCTACATAAACGGGTTTGAAGAAAAGGTTGACGACCCGTCTGCGCTTGCAATAAAGCTGTCCGACAGACATTTTTCCGTCGGCAGCGACGGAGTGATAATAATACTCCCCTCAAAAGTCGCGGACTTTAGGATGCGCATGTTCAACGCCGACGGCAGCGAAGGAAAAATGTGCGGAAACGGCACAAGATGCGTGGCAAAGTACGTGTACGAAAAAGGGCTTACCGACAAGACGTGCGTCACGCTTGAAACCCTCGCGGGAATCAAGACGCTCGACATGGATATCGAGGACGGCGTTGTAAAAAGCGTTTCCGTGCAGATGGGCAAGGCGGACTTCAAAGCATCCGACGTGCCGGTGATATTCGGCGGCGACGAGATGGTGTCTCAAAAGCTGTCGCTTGAGTGCGGTGAGTGGGTGATCACATGCGTGTCGATGGGCAATCCTCACTGCGTGACGTTTGTGAACGACACAAAGAGCCTTGACCTTGAAAAGATAGGTCCGCAGTTTGAGCACAACCCCATATTCCCCGAAAGAGTGAACACGGAATTTATAAAAGTGATCGACGACGCCACGCTTGAGATGAGAGTATGGGAAAGAGGCAGCGGAGAGACCTTAGCATGCGGAACGGGCGCCTGTGCAAGCGTAGCCGCAGCTGTCAAAAACGGAATCTGCGAGATGAACAAGGAGATAACGGTCAGGCTGCTCGGCGGCGATCTTAAAATAACCTGCGGCAGCGACTACAGCATAACAATGAGAGGGCCTGCGGAGTTCTCTTACGAAGGAGAGGTAAACATATGAAGACCAATCACAATTTTTCGAGGATCAAGGAAAACTATCTCTTTGCCGAAGTCGCTCAGCGCACGGCAAAGTATGCAAGCGAACACCCCGAGGCAAACATAATCAAGATGGGCATAGGAGACGTCACCCTTCCCCTTTGCAGCGCGGTAATAGACGCCATGCATAAGGCTGTATCCGAGATGGGCGTAAAGGAGACGTTTAAGGGCTACGGCGAGTATCGCGGCTACGACTTTTTGTGCCGGAGCATAGTAAACTACTATAAGAACAGCTTCGGCGTTGACATAGACACAGAGGAAGTGTTTGTTTCGGAGGGCGCAAAGAGCGACTTAGGAAACATACTCGACCTGTTTGACAACGACAACATAGTTTTAGTGACCGATCCGGTATATCCCGTCTACGTTGACACAAACCTCTTAGCCGGCAGAAAAGTAATATACGCGGATGCGACGGAGGAAAACAACTTCCTTCCCCTCCCCGACGACAGCGTAAAGGCGGACATAATATATCTTTGCTCGCCCAACAACCCCACCGGCGCCGCATACACCAAAGATCAGCTCAAGCTTTGGGTGGACTATGCCAAGAAACAGGGTGCAATAATACTTCTCGACGCCGCATACGAGGCTTTCATCACAGACAGCGACGTTCCACACTCCGCATACGAAGTCGAGGGCGCAAAGCAGTGCGTCATTGAAATATGCTCGCTGTCCAAGACGGCAGGCTTCACCGGCACACGCTGCGGATACACCATAGTTCCCAAGGCGCTCAAGTACGACCAGGATCTGAACAAGCTCTGGCTGCGCCGTCAATCGACAAAGTTCAACGGCGTGTCATACATAATTCAGTGCGGTGCGAATGCAGTGTTTACCCCCGAGGGACAAAAGGGCGTAAAGGAAAACATAGCGTACTACCAGGAGAACGCAAAGATACTCATGCAGGCGCTTGACGAGTGCGGCATCAAGTACTTCGGCGGCAAGAATTCCCCTTACATCTGGCTCAAGTGCCCGAACGGCATGGGCTCGTGGGAGTTCTTTGACAAGCTTTTGAGCGAGGCAAACGTAGTCGGAACTCCCGGCGAGGGATTCGGCGAAAACGGAAAGGGATACTTGAGGCTGACATCCTTCTCAACCCATGAAAACACCCGTGAGGCCATGGCAAGGCTTAAAAAGATGCTCGGCAAATAATCTGCGGACTGATTTGCGGTAATATCGTTTTCATGCCCCTGAACAATGTTCGGGGGCTTTTTTGTATTCATCAAGGATTACAAGTCATGTCGTCATTGTTTTTTTAAAAATATATGGTATCATATTGATATATAATCTTGTACGAAGACGTTGGCATGTGAAAATCATCGTTTTCAGCTGAGGAGGAATATTATGAGCAACCCTTGCAACAAATTTAAGATAGCTGCGTACACAAGAAACAGCAGCCCCGCATACTCAATATATCTGGCGCAAAGCGTGCACTTTGCGGTGTCCTGCGACGGCGGAAAGAGCTACACCCCGCTTTTTATGAACTACGGCATGCTTTTCCCCGAGTGCCACTTTGATGAAAACAACGGCATTGTGTCGGCGGGCGTTGTAAATGTGTCCATGTCAAAGACCGGCGACGTATACACGATATACGGCGACGAGCTTGTAAGGCATCAGATCAAGGACGGCATATTCATGAAGTCCTGCGAATCCGAGATGACGGGAAAAGTCATCAAGTGGACAACAAAAGACTTCAAGGACTTTTCATGGCCCGAGGTCTGCGAAAAGAGCTGCAAATGTGAGGACGAAAGCGGATGCGACTGCAAGGCCGAGGCGCTTGACGGCGCATGCGGGCTTGACGTATGCGAAAATGACGCGGTGGCTGTTGAAATACCCGAAAAGCTTGCGGTAACTCTTCTTCAGGACAACAGGCAGATAGAATTTAAGGAAGTTTTGCTCCCGACGGATGTTTCGGCGTCGGATGCTGCGGAGCTTGAAGATATAAGCGCAAAGGTTTTGTACACCGACGGCTCGACACACGTAAAGAAGGTTGACTGGGATCTTAGCGGCGTGGATTTCGGCAAGTCCGGAAAGTACACCGTCAAAGGAAAGATACGCTGCCGCAAATTCCCCTTCCCCGTTGAGCAAAGGCCGTGGGGCGACCCGATAATTACCTACTACAACGGCAAATACTACTTCATAGGCACTGATGATGCTCAGGGACAGAAAAAGTTTGAGGTAAGGCAGGCACAGACCCCTGAGGCGCTCTTTGACGAAAACGTAAAGCGCTCCACGATTTTGGCGTACACCGAGGGCAAGTACGAGTCCACCTTCTGGGCGCCCGAGTTCCACATCGCAAACGGCAGGATGTGTCTGTTCTGCACTATAGGAAAGGGCGGATTTGACCCGCAGTCGCATGTGATGATGCTTAAAGAGGGCGGAGACATGCTAAACCCCGACGACTGGAGCGAGCCGCACAGATGCGTGATGCCTGACGGAAGATACCTTGGCATCAACCCCTTAGGCGACAACAAAAACGGCATAACCCTCGACATGACTTACTTTGAGGTAAAGGGCAGAGGCTTTGTCGTATGGTCGTTCAGGACGTGGGCAGGAACAGACAGCGGCTCGATGCTGATGTTTGCAGAGGTTGACGTGAACAAACCGTGGCAGCTCATAACCTTCCCGCAGCTCTTCTCAAGACCTCGTTTCGGCTGGGAAAACATAAACGGCACGGACAACAACGAAGGTCCTCACCCCATCGTCACCAAGGACAAGGTATATGTTGCATATTCCGGCGGAGACGCTGCCGGCGACACATATGTGCTCGGAGCAATGGTTGCAGACACCTGTGCGGAGCTTACAGACATGTCTGTATGGAAAAAATCATTAAAGCCCGTGCTGGCGTCCGACTTTGTGGCGGGCGAGCTTGGATGCGGCCACAACGGATTCTTTGTCGATGAGTTCGGCGACACCTTCATCACATACCACGGTCACAAGACTCTCGGCGTGAGCGACAGAATCGACGGCATAAGAAGAGTGCACTTCGGTGCGGACGGCATGCCGTATCTGTACATGTCAGCAGAGCAGGACATCCCCGAATCGGAGCGTGAAGTAAAGATAACTCTCACCGTAAAATAACTGCTCGTCGATTTTAATCGTTATGAAAATCAAAAATTACCACTAATAACGTCAAACAGCGCGCAAATAATACTTTTGCAAACCCATTTAAGGCGTGAAAAAAGCAATGCGCCGCATGATTTCAGGCGTGCTTGCTTACGTGCTTATATCGTTTGAATTTTTTAAAGGAGATTTTCATAATGAAAGGTATTACCACTGATCAGGGCAGACAGACACTTGAAAAGTTCAAGGTTGAGGCTGCCAACGAAGTAGGAGTTAATCTTAAGAACGGTTACAACGGCGACCTCACCTCTCGTGAGGCAGGATCTGTAGGCGGACAGATGGTCAAGAAGATGATCGACGCTTACAAGACCGGTTCTGTAAAGTAAGATATCCTTTTAAAACTTGCGGGGAAAGGTGATCTCGCCTTCCCTGTGCATACCGCCCGAGCAGATACTCTGTTCGGGCGGTTGTTTGCATGGTACATATTTTGTACTGCGGTTTGCGCGCTCAAGACGGTTGACGGCGGCGGCTTGTCGGTGTATAATCTCCTTGGTTAATAATTGATGCTTAAGTATCTGCCGGCTGCGCATGCTCCGAGGCGGCGGCTGATTCATTCGACATAAAACATTAGTTTTTTCTGTCGAAGCACAATATTTATTAAAATACATCTTTATTTTTTCTATGCATTGTGGTATGATGGACGTGTATTATATAAGTAACTAAGAAAGGAATGTAATATATGAGTCAAAACTACGCTCCCAATCGACGCAGGAAGAAAGTGAGAATAAAGTACAAGAACGTCGGAATAGCTCTTGCGATTGTTCTTTTGATAGTAATAATCATATGTGTGGCGTGCAATGCTAATAGCGATGACGCTGACACCCCGGGCACAGATGGCGACCCGTCCGTCACAACGCCCGCCGTCACAACAGACCCGAACGCAACAGAGCCGCAGACGCCGGAAATAGAAACAACATCAGACCCCACAAAGCAAAGCTCATACGTCTTTGACTTTGTCGACATGACCGCTGCCGACTTGGGCGAGGGAAATCTCGTTCTTGTCAACAACAACATCGAATTTTTGGGCAGCGTCAGCGAGGACGACTTGGTTGTTGTCAGAGAAAAGAAGAACCAGGCTTACTGGGTTTCCGACTACAGCGTGATGATAAAGCCGGTCGCCATGGATGCGCTCAACAGCATGCTTCTTGACTTTTACAACGCCACTCAAAACGACAGCGTAATGGTCAGGAGCGGATACAGAACCATAGAGTATCAGCAGGGTCTTTACGACGAAGAGCTTGAGAGCACGGGCGCGGTATCATCGTCGCTTGTTGCAAAGCCCGGATACAGCGAGCATCACACCGGCCTTGTAGTTGACTTTACAACATACGACGGCGAGAGCTATGAGGACTTTGACGGCACCGGCGACTACGAATGGATAATGGACAGCTGCTACAAGTACGGATATATAAACAGATACCCCGCCGGAAAAGAGGCGCTTACGTTTATAGACAACGAGCCGTGGCACTTCAGATATGTCGGAATACCTCATGCGGAGATAATGAAGGATTACGATTTCTGCCTTGAGGAGTACATCTCGTTTATCAAGAACTACACCATCGACACCGGCTTCCTTTACAAGGAAACGAGCGACGGAGCGCAGTATCTGATATACTACACGCCGCTTTCCTCGGCTGAAAGAACGGCAGTTTATATACCCATTATGGACGACCAGTCCACGCCATACCCGTATGAAATTTCGGGAAACAACGTGGACGGGTTCATAATCACCGTGACCTTAAAGGAAGGCACGCAGACCACTGCTCCGGTTACCGGCAACTCGGACAACATCCAGAGCAGCGATCAGGATAACGCGCAGCAGTAAAACAAAAATGAAAGGACTTTAATTTAAATGTCGGAATGCACACATGATTGCTCCACATGTTCCGAGGCGTGTTCTTCAAGGACACAGCCGCAGGACATGCACATTGAAACAAACGAGCTGAGCCACATCAAAAAGGTAATAGGCGTGGTTAGCGGAAAGGGCGGCGTGGGAAAATCGCTTGTGACGTCGCTTTTGGCGGTTGAAGCAAGGCGCCGCGATTTTAAAACCGCAATTTTGGATGCGGACGTAACCGGACCGTCGATACCGACGGCTTTCGGACTGACGCAAAAAGCCGGAGGAGACGAGCATTACATCTACCCTGTCGTGACCAAGACGGGAATTGAGGTGATGTCCGTAAACCTTCTTTTGGAGGATGAAACGCAGCCGGTTGTATGGCGCGGCCCGATAATTGCGGGAGTTGTAAAGCAGTTTTGGAACGAGGTCGTATGGAACGACGTAGACTACATGTTCGTTGACATGCCTCCCGGAACGGCGGACGTGCCGCTTACCGTTTACCAGTCGATAAGGCTTGACGGCATAGTAATAGTCACATCGCCGCAGGAGCTTGTGTCGATGATAGTTGCAAAGGCTGCAAACATGGCAAAGATGATGAACATACCTATACTCGGAATCATCGAAAACATGAGCTACGTGAAGTGCCCGTGCTGCAACGCAAAGATAGAGATATTCGGCGAGGGACATACTGCCGAGACCGCAAAGCAGTTCGGCACAGAGCTGCTTGCAAAGATCCCGTTTGACAGAGAGCTTTCAAAGCTTTCGGACAACGGCTGCATAGAGCTGTTTGAAGGCGATTGGCTCACAGAAGCCGCCGACAAGCTGCTCAAATAAAAATTTACGCCATAATCCCTTTCGTTTATTTATAAGAGAAACGGCTCTGCTCTGTTATCAAGCGGAGTCGTTTCATTTTGCACTATTTGAGGTAAGAAAGGTAACCGATATAGCAAACTCAATTATTTAAAATCTCACTTCCGAATCTGACGTAATCAAAGTCCGCATACCCGCCCGCTTCCTCGGTGGCAAACATAAACGCACCGTGGCGGCAGCCCATAAAAAATCGGGCATGTCGTAAACCATCTGAAGAGTCTCGCCTATATCGTCCTCGCTGAAACGGTAGTATAGCACCACGACTTTGTGCCTATTGAGGTGTCGGTCTGATAGGGCACGGGGTTTATATCGGCCAAAGACGAGCGCTCTTTATTGTACACCGCCTCAGACGGCAGGGATCCGCCCTCTTTATAGTTGCACACCACGCCTTCGGGGTTGGTGGTCTTTGCCTGATTATAAAAGTTTGCAAGCATTCTGTAGCGGCTTGCGTCAGGCAGGTTGTCATACGGCGCATAGTTTATTCCGTAGCCGTAGTAAATTATGTCAGGCTGGTACTTTTCGATCATCTCCATTGAAATGTCGTACCATTTTCTTACGTGCCAATCTGAATTAAGCTGTCCGTCGCCGTAAAGCTCGTCGATTTCATCGTCTGTGAGCGGTTCGCCCGGCTCGTGTTCGACTTTTTCTATGCTGTATGTATTCATATTGTCCTCCTTTGATGTGTCGTCTGTTTTGCTGCACCCGCTCAAAAAAGCAGACGGGATCGCCATAGATGCAGCCATCAGTGCGGTGAGTATGATTTTAAAAATCATTTTGCCTTTGTCTTTGCCTTTGCCCTTGCCTTTGCCCTCCTCATCTCTCATCCGAATTATTTTTTTCGGTAATTTAAGTTTATATCATCGCACCGATTTAAAAAGCATGCCGCCTGCACGGCAAACGAGTACCGAAAAAACGTCAGCGCTGAAAATGTCTCAAAGCGCAGCCGTTAAAAATACGTGTATTGCAAGCGCATGTGCTGAAAACACATGCTTTTCAATACATATGCTCATCATCACAATAATTTTTACGCAAGTATGCAAATGCAAGTATGCAAATGCAAGTATGCAAATGCAAGTATGCAAATGCAAGTATGCAAATGCAAGTATGCAAATGCAAATGCATATAAAAACTCGGGCGCGCCGCTTTTACGCAGCATGCCCGAGTTTTTCGTTTCTTTATTCTTTATACGTCTCTGCCTTAGAGCAAAGTTTTATATCCACAAGCGCGTCAACCTCTATTCCGCTCGGCGTATACTCCTCAGAGAACACGCGCCCCTCTTCACGTATTTTGGACAAGAATCCCGCGTCGCCGAACGGTATCATCAAGCGCATTCTCCTGGCGGTTTCGGGGAGGGCTTTTTGCAAAGCTTCAAGCAGCTCGTCAAAGCCCGTGCCGTCTTTTGCGCTGATGCAAACCGCGCCGTCGGGATGGGATGCATCGGGAGGCAGCAGGTCGCACTTATTTAAAACAGTGACCACGGGTATCCCGTCGCAGCCAAGCTCGCTCAAAAGCTGCTGTGTGACCTTCTTTTCAAGGTCGTAATACTCGCTTGAGGCGTCCATTATGTGAAGTATGACGTCCGCGCTTGCCGCCTCTTCAAGCGTCGATTTGAACGCCTCTACAAGCTGGTGAGGCAGTCTTGAAATCAGGCCGACGGTGTCTATGAGCATGACGCTCCGTCCGTCCGGCAGAAGTATCGCGCGGGACGTGGTCTCAAGCGTTGCAAAGAGTTTGTTCTCTGCGAGAACGCCCGCATCTGTGAGCGCGTTTAAAAGCGTGGACTTGCCGACGTTTGTATACCCCACTATTGCAGCGCACAGGACGCCGTCCTTTTTGCGGCGGCGGTGCATAAGCTCTCTGCGTGCGGTTATTTCCTTCAGCTCCGCCTCAAGGCAGCTTATGCGCTGTCTTATGTGGCGGCGGTCGGTCTCGAGCTTTGTCTCTCCGGGGCCTCTCGTGCCTATTCCGGCGCCGAGCCTTGAAAGCTTTATGCCCATGCCCGCAAGTCTTGGCAGGCGGTACTTATACTGCGCAAGCTCCACCTGAATCTTTCCCTCTCTTGTCACGGCGCGCTGTGCAAATATATCGAGGATTAGCATGGTGCGGTCGATGGTGGTTGTGTCGGTGGCGTCCTCGATATTGCGTATTTGAGTGGCTGAAAGCTCGCAGTCAAATATTATCCTGTCTATCTCAAGGCTTTCGCAAAGCTGCGCCATCTCTTCAAGTCTTCCCGAGCCTATGCAGGTTGCGTTGTCGTAAGACGGGCGCTTTTGTGTAACTACCGCCTCTACGTCTGCTCCGGCCGTATCGCAAAGCGCCGTCAGCTCATCTATAGATCTTTCCGTGTCATACTCGCCGATGTCCACCGACACGAGCATGACGCGGGGCTTATTTTCGGTATTCTCCGTCATATGCCGATTTCCCTCCTTTTAGTCGCAAAAAGCTTTCTTACAAAGTGTCGCTTCGTAAGAAAGCATGCAAACCGGTTTTTTATTGCGTATCAGATAATGCCCTTAAATTCGTCCGCGCCGAGCATCAGGTTCATGCACTGAACGACGTTAGACGCGCCGCCCTTGCCGAGGTTGTCATATCTTGCGGCAATCAGGCAGATGTCGTTATCTCCGAACACAAACAGCTCGAGTTTATTTGAGCCTGCCATGCCGTTCGCGTCAAGGAATCCGCCGAGGTCTGTCACTGCGCTGTCGAAGTCGGCCACCTCTATCAGCGGTTCGCGGTCATACGCCCTTGAAATGTACTCCCATATCTGCTTTGAGTGGAGTCTTTTTGCGAGCGTCCTCAAATGCAGAGGCACCGTCACGAGCATTCCGTTCGGGAAGTCGTCTATCATGGGCGAGAGTGCGGGCCTGTAGGATATTCCGCAGACGTGCATAAGCTCTTTTTGCTGCATCATGGTCTGATCCAAAGCGTACTGCCTTGCGCCGCTCAAAGCGGTCGGTCTGTTCGGGTCTTCATACATTGCTATCATCTTTGTTCCGCCGCTTGAATAGCCGACAACAGAGCTTATCATCAGCGGGTGGTAGGGCGGCATGATTTTTGCCTTCACCAGCGGCATGAGTATCAGCGATGCGCCGACTGCAAGCGGCGCAGGCGCCGCCACAAGCCTTGAGCTCATAACCCGCCTTCTGTGCTCATACGAAAGCTCCGGCAAGCCGTACGCCCACGTAGGGGCGAGTCTGAACGCATTAGAGGTATCTATAATCTTTGTTGCCTTGTTTTCAATCAAAGGCACGGTAAGAGTTGCCGTCTGGGCAGACTGGCACAGCACGACTATATCGGCGTCGTTCATAAGAGCTATCCTCTGCTCCTCGCTGCACGCAGACTTATCCTTGAGCGCTATCACCTCTAAGTCGTCCCTGCCATCTAACATGGAATCTATATTTAAACTTATAGCACCGTAGTGACCGTCTATAAGAACTTTTTTCACCATCACACACATCCCTGCTGTTTTACTTGCCTATTACGCGCATCAGGCGTGATCCGATACAATATGACACATTAAATATCCCACACTTTTTCCCCTTTGTCAATCCCCAAATTCATTAAATAATATTAATTGTCGCACTTTCGCGCGATTATATGCGCGATTTTAGGCAAAAAAAGCCTTCGCTCGCCGCCATTATGCGCGATTTTTGCGAAAAAAGCGCGGACATGAATCATGTCCGCGCAGGAAAACCAAGCAGCAACAGCCGTCTGCTTTAATTTACTGTCCTTACTTTACAACGACAGAGGTGATGTGCGGGTTAACACCCTCATACCAGTAGAGGAAGCCCTCCATGTCGATGACGTCGCCAACCTGAAGGTTCTTAACGGCAGCGTATACATCGGTTGTGTTGTCGCAAAGGTCAGACTCAACCGTGAAGGTGTAGGTCTGTCCGTTTACGGATGCGTTGAAGTAAAGGTCGTTTCCGTCCGTTCCGGAGCCATCCCAGTTGTAAAGGAATGCAGCGCCGTCGCCGGAATCCTCAACGGTAAGACCGGTGAAGGTTACGAGTCTGTTCTGATAATCGATAAGCTCGTCTGTGCCGAGGAGCGATGTTACATCCATCGGCTCTGCAACATATGTGTCGCCGTCGTCGATTATCTCAAATGTACCGTCCATGATCTCGATTTCTCCGGACCACTCAGACTTATAGCCGGTAACTCTTACCTTTGTGCCGACCTCGATCTTGTCATAGTCCTCTTCGGTGCAGGCTGCGCTGTATACAAAGTATGCGCCGTCCTCATCCTGAGTGTAAAGGGTTACGGTGTCCTCCCACCATGACTGCTTAGCCTGAACGTATGCCTCTATGGTAACCTCGGAATCAAGCTCGGCTGCCATATACTCCTCATAGCTCATTACAGTCACTTCGTCCTCGGGAGTCTCCTCCTCGCCGTCATCGGCACCAGTTGCATCGCCCTGATCGTCAGTGCCCTGTGTTACGTCGCCGGTATCTTCGGTAGTTCCGCAGCCGGTAAGTGCGACTGCAAACACCATAACGAGTGCCAAAATCAATGCTAAATATTTTTTCATTTTAATTGCCATACCTTTCTCCTCATCGCAATGAGGTATTTCAAGATGCAAATAAATTTATGTTAGAAATCAGTTCCAACACCTTGTTAGTATACTCAAATTCGCGCCGCAAGTCAATATTTTTTGCGTTTCTTTTCTCTTTTATACAATACAAGAGCGTATAACAGTATAATTATCCATACTATCGCCAATACAATCAGCAAAATAACCGACGCTGTGGGCAAAGGACCTAAGTCTCTTTTTCCCGTTGCCGAGGCGCCTATCTGGTCGAGCCGGTAAAGAGAACTTACATCGCTGTAAAGCTCTTGCATGAACTCTTCGTCGATTGTTCCGCCTCGCCGCCCCTCTTTGACGGTGTTTTCTATGAGCTGTCCGGCGGCGTTTCTGAGTGACGTTGAGCCGTTGAACACGGGCGTCACGAACGTGTTGTCGATATTATCTAAGAGCAGCTTGCACGCCTTTATCTTCACGTCGTAGTATGTGGAGTTGTCCTCGCCCTCTCTCGAGAGGTAGTCAATGTATTCTTCGGACTCCTGCGCCTTGGTTGTGACGGGGATATATCCCTCGGTCTGAGAGTAAGCAATTTGAACGTCGTTTGTCAGAAGGTACTGGGCAAACAGCCACGACGCCAAAACCTCCTGCGGGTCGGACTTATTGAATATGCATATCGAAGGTCCCTGAGAGATCATATACGGGTTGTCGGGGTCAAACTGCGGTATCTCCATGACGGCGGTTTCAAACTCCACTATTTCGTCCTCGCTTATGTCGCAAAGCGGAGCATCCGTGCCCATCCATGTAGATCCGGCGGTGGAGTCTATGGCGAATATGCACTGACCGGCGTTGAGGAAGTTTGCGGGGTAGCTTGAAATCTTGAAAGTTGAGAACGACCTGTCCGCGCCGTGCTCGCCTATGGTGTACAAAAGCTCCTTTGTGGTGTCGTTAAACAAAAGTATTTCCCCGCTCTCCGTCGAGTAGCCTGCGTCCTTTTGCTTTAGCATCTGTATCATCATGTTGTCGGTGGACTTGTATATGAAGGGTATCATGACTTTTTGGCCGTTGACGAGGAAGTTTCCGTCCTCATCCTTTGCCATGGCCGCCTCAGATACCTCCCACACGAAATCCCACGTGAGCGTTTCAGGCAGGGTGTATCCCAGCTTTTCTACGTACGTTTTGTTGATGTAGCACGCCTCCGTGGAGCGCATGTAGGGTATGGCGTAATGGCTGCCGTTTATTATGCACTCGTCCAAAAACTTCGGCACAATCTCGTCATAGCTCACGGAATCAAACTTTACAAGGCTTCCGCCCAGTCCGTAATTCTCGTCCTCAAACAGCGCATCGAGCGGCACAACGACGTTTTCTCCCGTCAGGTATGTGGCGATGTGGTCGGGGTAGGT
>DDJI01000041.1 GCA_002338885.1 Ruminococcus sp. UBA1828
TCCCGCCAGCTGTGGTGGGGACACAGAATACCCGCGTTTTACTGCGACGACTGCGGCGAGATGGTCGTCACCAAGGACGAGCACCCGCTTTGCCCCAAGTGCCATAAGCCCATGCGCCAGGATCCCGACACCCTCGACACATGGTTCAGCTCTGCTCTTTGGCCGTTCTCAACGCTCGGCTGGCCGGACAAGACAGCGGATCTTGAGTATTTCTACCCCACTTCAACCCTTGTCACCGGCTACGACATAATCACGTTCTGGGTTTCGAGAATGATAGTTGCGGGCATGGAGTTTATGAAGGAAAAGCCGTTTGACACCGTGCTCATCCACGGACTTGTCAGGGACTCGCAGGGCAGAAAGATGTCAAAGTCTTTGGGCAACGGAATAGACCCGCTTGAGATAATAGACAGCTACGGCGCGGATGCGCTCAGGTTCATGCTTGCATCCGGAAACTCCCCCGGAAACGACATGAGATATTCCGACGAAAAGGTAAAGGCGTCGAGAAACTTTGCAAATAAGCTTTGGAACGCAACAAGGTTTGTCATGATGAACCTTCCGGAGGATATGGAGATAACCGCACAGCTTCCCGAAACGCTCGAGCTTGAGAACAAGTGGCTTGTGTCAAAGCTCAACACCCTTGCAAAAGAGGTAAACGAAAACCTTGAAAAGTTTGAGCTGGGCGTTGCGGTGTCAAAGCTTTACGATTTCATCTGGGATATATACTGCGACTGGTATATAGAGCTTACAAAGCCGCGCATAAATGCGGGCGGAAAGACCGCAGAAAGCGCACAAATGGTGCTTGTCTGGGCGATAGTGAGAATACTTAAGCTTTTGCACCCCTTCATGCCTTTCATAACGGAGGAAATATGGCAGGCGCTCAAGGGCGGAACGCCGCTCATGCTTGAGAAGTTCCCCACTTATGAGGACGAGCTTTGCTACAGCGCGGAAGAAGCGGACTTTGAAAAGATAATCACCGCTATAAAGGGCATAAGAAACCGCCGCGCGGAGATGAACGTGCCGCCGTCAAAGAAAGCTGAGCTGTTTATAGAAACCGCTCAGCCCGAGGTTTACGAAAAGGGAATAATGTTCTTTGAAAGACTCGGCTACGCATCAAGCGTGAAGATATCTGATAAGGTTGAACTGCCGGACGCCGTGACGATAGTCACCGACAGCGCAAGACTGTTTATCCCGCTCAGCGAAATAATAGACCGCGATAAGGAGCTTGCAAGGCTCAGCAAGGAAAAAGCCTCCGTGCTCAAGGATATCGAGATAATTTCAAAGAAGCTCGGCAACGAAGGATTTATGGCAAAGGCGCCCGCAAACGTCATCGAATCCGAAAAGGACAAGATGGAAAAGGCGCAGAGAAAGCTTGAAAAGATCGAGCAGTCTATAGCCGCCATGAAGTGATGTGAGGATATAAATATGGATACAACCGTCAACACAAGGTTTTCAAGAAAGCACCCGCTCATCAGCAGCATAGGCGTGATACTTGTATTTATACTTGCCTTGAATATACCGTCGTTCCTGCTCATGCAGTTCGGGCCGTCGTTCTTTTTGACAAACGGCGAGTTTGTGTTCCAGGGCACGGTCGAAGCTGTGGGCGCGCTCGTCGCAATAGGCATGGTATTCGCCTTGAAGTTGGGATATATATGGAAAGAAAAAGGGACAGACATGTTTTCCGGTTTTGTCTCGGCAGGATACTTTATAATTATTTCACTTGTCTCATTGGTGCTGACAGTTTCATCGCTGCTGTCCGGACCGCAGATAATTCCCTTAGCGCCCAAATGGAAGGTAGTTGTGTTTGCCGTGACGGTGCTGCTCATAGGATTCACCGAGGAAGTGTTTTTCCGCGGCATAATATCCAACCTGTTCTATGAAAAGCACGCAAAAGACTCCGCCGGCGTGTGGACGGCCACTATTTACTCCGGCTTTGTGTTCGGACTCATGCACCTGACAAACCTTGCAGGCTCAAATCCTATAGGAGTGCTTGTGCAGGTTTTCAACGCATGCATGATGGGAATGGCGCTCACGGCGGTGTATTACCGCTGCCGCAATATATGGGCGCTCGTGATGGTTCATGCACTTGTCAACTTCTGCGGGGCGTTTGCCGCGGGAATTTTGGAGGGCGGATCCCTGTCCGATACCATAAGCTCCTACAACCTGTGGCAGCTTTTGAGCGCGCTCCCTTATATAGCGATCACGTTTGTTCTGCTCAGACCCTCAAAGATGAAGAAAATCATCGAGCGGCAAAACCTGGAATATGTCGTTGACGAGACCGGCAGCTCCGTTTCCTCAAAAAGCTCGAAAAAAAGCGCGGTTGTCAGCAGCATACTTGCGGTCGTCATATCGCTTGTGATAATTGTGAGCGCTATTGTGTTGTATGCCGTCACCGTAATCACGAGCTTTTCAGTCTTCGGCAGATGGGACGGAAGAGAGAAGTTCAGCAGCGTAAGCGAGACGTTTACCGTCGATAAGGCGGATACCTACGATATCGTGATGCGAAACATCTTTCAAAGCTCCGATTGCAGCACGGTGCTGACTCTGTACGAGAACGACGTCGATGTGTTCAGATGCACCATGGATGGCAATGTTCAGTACTGCGTCATATATCCGTTTGAGGAGGGCAGCGAGTATAGATTTGCGGTGGATTATGTTAGCGATGCTGACACTGTGCCGAAACAAGGCAGCCTATACTACGTCAGCATCAAATTGATGGATTTGGACAAGTACGAATAGCGTACAAAATAAAAAAGGGAGGACTGCGGTCCTCCTTTTTGTTTTTAAAAATAGTCCTTTGTCTTTTGTCTTAAACAGCGCCGCCCGCCTGCAAGCCGGCTTGCCGGATAAAATGTTTTACGCAGGTTTAACCCGCAGCGGATAGACGTTTTGCGCCGCGTATTGTATCATTAAATAAGATATATGTATTTGCCGTTTTACGGAATGCGCCTGTAAAAACCGCTTAAATGAGGAGCGCAGACTATGAAAGTTATTATACACGACCTTGGCGCAAAGATTAGCGGGCGGATGCTGCCGAGCTGTAAGGAGTGAGTCTGATGCAGAAAAAACGAATCGTTCGGTTTGGAAAATGGCTGGTTAAGGTCGCAGCGTCCTATGCGGCGTTTATTGTCATCGGCATGCTGCTTTCCCTCGTTCCTGCGGGCAGGCTTGGGCTGCCGGAAGAGCAGTTTTTCAACTTTCGGATGTTTTTTATGCTGCTCGGTCCGATCTATCTGACCTTGATTGTAAAAATCATATTGACCATTATTGCGGCGGCAAAACGCCGCTCGAAAGACGTTTCCGAAAAAGCTCACGGCGCTTTGTTCATCGTCACGGGTTTTCTGCTGCTTGCGAACCTTCTCGGCGCCGATACAATTTCGGATTTTGCGGACGGGTATATTCATGGCAAGGGCATGCGCGTCCTGGAGGAAAGCAAACGCTATTCCCTGAAAGGCAAGCGGTTTTTAAACGTCTTTGTGCCGGTTTGCTTTTATCTGCTGATGCTTGAGCTGCTGACGCTCATTGTTTGCATCGTCGTCTTTGCCCCTCTGTCACAGCCCGCAAGCTACGGATTTATTTTTGCCATTGCCCTGACCGGCATGCTTTTGCTGATCGTACCTCTGATACTTTTGCTGATATCGGGCTATCAGGGAGACAGGCATGCACACGAGAAAAAGCGCGCGCAAAAAAAGCAGGAGGCCGAACTCTCGGGCGTCGTGGTGCTTGAGACCGATCCGGCTTTGAGAAAGCGCTATCTTGTGCTGCCGAAAGTCCTTGCCCTGCTGGTTTGCCCGGGGACGTTCATTGTATGCCTGGCAATCCTCGCCGCCACAAAGGACGCCCAGGCGCTGACGGCTGTTCGGCTGCTGCGTCAGCCGGTTTTAGCGGTGATGGCGGCGGCGATGCTTTCTTTCGTTCCCTTGCTGATGTATTGGATGAACTGCTCAGGGACTTCATTGGTGCAGCGGATTTATATTGCACAAGGGCAGCTGCACTATACCGGCTACAGCGGCAGCATGGAAGAACGCACGGAATTTGATTTTACTCTGCTTCAGCTTGAAAGCTGCCACGTCGGAAAAAGGTCTATACGCCTGCGGGGACAGTTTGACAATAAGGCCACAAAAACACTATATATTCCACGCACCTTTCCGCCTGAGCAGGAACATATCCTGATGGAATTTTTGCGTGGTGAAACTAAGAAAACAGGCTGACTTTGTCGCTGCCGGATGTCAAAATCACAGCGTGACACAAGGCGGCTTGCTTTCAAGGAGGGAGGTGAACCTTGTGTACAAAACAGTGGTAATTAAGTATTCGCCCAAGGCAAAAGAAATGGCGCTTAAAGTAGAAGAAACAGCCAATGAAATGGAGAAAGAGGGATTTGAGCTGGTTTCTTGTTCAATCATGCCCTCGTCAAAAGGCATCCTGATTTTCAAAAAGATCAGGGATGACGAGGTCTCCGAGTAGCACCCCGAAAATAAGTGCATCATGCCCGACAATCCCCGCCGGTGTTTTGCGGGGAGACGGTCGGGCATTATTTTTTCAGCCGACCCTTCAACTTAAAATAGCGATAGCCGAAGGACACAACCACCCAAGCATAAGCCGCCAAAAGAATCAAAAACAGCACCAAAAGGACAGGGGCATCCGGATCCTCGCTGTGAAACTGATTGAGCAGGTTTGGCAGGATCAGCAATATAAGAATGATGAATATCGGCAGATACCTGCCCGCAAACACCCTGCGCATCATGTCAAGCCTTGATTCGTCGTCGCAGAAGATTTTCTCCTCGCCCTGCATCTGAGAAACCGGCTTGCGGAAATAGCTGTATCCGCCGAAATCCTGAACGTACTCCCATCCGCAGTCTCGGAACATCTGGACGTACTCGTCCTTGTGCTCCAGCCCCTCTTCGTTGTAGTCCAGCTGATAAACCACGTCCTCGGGCGCACACCGCTCGAAATGATAAATCCCCGGCAGGTTCACCTTTTTAAACTTCCATCCCTCGCTGTGGCGCTTTTGAAGATACCGCTCTTCTTTTTCCCAGTCCGCGATTGTAAAGACACGCAATTCAGTTTTTTTCGTTTTCATTTCGGCGCACCTCCATCATGTTGTGGTATAGTCTTTCGATCCGTTTCATCTCCAGATCCAGCACCTCGCGGCCCAGGTCTGTGATGCAATAGATTTTTCGTTTTTCTTCCTCCCGCACAAACCGGATTAGTCCATCCTTTTCCATCTTGGACAGGCTGCCGTACATTGTTCCGGGGCTGATGCGTATTTCTCCGTCGGTAAGCTCCTCCACCTTGCGGATGACATTATAGCCGTGGGATTCTTCCCGAAAGCACAGCAGGATGTAAAAACCCGTCTCCGTCATCGGGACATATACTTTCAGAATATGGGCGTCCACTTAATCTGCTCCTTTCCTGATGCTCTTAGTACGATATATCGTACTGCTATATACAGTATAGCACTGCGATATAACATTGTCAACTAAAATCTGCGTAAAGGAGCAAAGAAAAAACCGCAGCATACTTAAACCGCGGCTTCCGTCTCCCGAGCTGTTTTCCGCCGTTGCAAAAAAACAAGGCGGACAGATTAAAGCTCTGCCCGCCGGTACAGCCGTAATTCGCTATGCCTTTGCCGTGTGTCTGAAAAATGCTTTTCGTTTTAATCAAATCAGCTTTACTGCCATAAGCTCCGTTTTGTCTTTAAAGCTTGCTGCGAAGATACAAAAGGAGCTTTTTTTCACGCCTTGACACCTGAACCTGCGTCAGACCCAGAGCATCGGCGGTCGCCTGCTGAGTCATGCCGCGGAAAAACCTGCACGCTATCAGCGCCCTATCCTGCTCCTCAAGCTGCGCGAGCACCTGCTTTATGGCGAGCGAGTCGGTTATTTTTACGTCCGGAGCGTCTACGGGGAGGTCTATCTGCGGAGCATCGGGGTCGTCGGCGGAGGACGGAGTAAGGCTGAGGGTGGGCTTGCACACTCCGAGCGCATCTATCACGTCAAGCTTGTCAAGTCCCGAAAGCCTGCACAGCTCATCGACAGACGCCGGATATCCGTTTTCCCGCTCAAACTTTTCAGACAGCCGCGAAAGAGTGAGCGCGCGCTCCTTTATCAGCCTTGAAACCTTTACCGAACCGCCGTCTCGAAAAAGGCGCCGTATTTCGCCGAGTATCACCGGCACGGCGTATGTCGAAAACCGCACGCCGCGCGTGGGATCGAACGCCTTTACCGCCTTGACCAGCCCCACGCATCCCGCGCTGTACAGCTCCTCGTACTCTATGCCTTTGCCGGTAAATCTGCCGGCGCACAGCCTCACAAGTCCCAAATTGTTTTCTACGGTTATTTCGTTTGAATCGCGATAGGTTTCGTTTTTTGTGAACATGGCTCATCCCCGATTGCGCAGAATCTCACTGCGATAGTTTGGTCCTGAGCTTTTTTGTGAGCACAACGGTCGTCCCGCGCCCCGGCTTGCTTGAAACCCTGACCCCGTCGCAAAAGCTCTCCATGACCGAAAAACCAAGGCCGGAGCGCTCCTCTTCGGGGCGCGTGGTGTAAAGAGGCTCCATGGCTTTTGCCACGTCCTCTATGCCGCAGCCTCTGTCCTTGATTTTTATGTATATCAGCCCGTCCGAAAACGCCCTCACGCAAAGCTCTATCTCTCCCGCCGAATCCGCGTATGCGTGAACTATGCAGTTTGTCACCGCCTCGCTGACCGCGGTCTTTATGTCGTTTAACTCGTCGAGCCTCGGGTCATACAGCCCGACAAATCCGCTTACAACCGAGCGGGCAAGCTTTTCGTTTATCGACAGGGAAGGGAACTTCAGCTTGATCTCATTTATCGGTCGCTTCAGCATTGCACTTTTCCTCCTTATTGGTCTCGTTTCCGGCTATGCATGCGAGCTTGTCCATTCCAGCAAGCAGCATCACCTTTTCTATATAGTCGGGCATGTTCACAAGCTCCACGCTGCCGCCTATGAGCTTCATGCTCTTGTACCTGCCCATGACAAGCCCCACGCCGGAGCTGTCCATAAAGCTCACGCCCGAAAAATCAAGCCGCAGAACCTTAGGGTGCCTGTCGTTTATCGCCGTGTCAATGTCCATGCGCAGCCAGCCGGCGCTGTGGTGGTCAATTTCACCCGTTATCCTCGCCGTCAGCACGCCGCCCTCCTGCACGCTCATGTAAACAGCCATGCGCAGTCCTCCTTTGTATCTATCATTTTTAATAAATTTTAGGACGCATACCCTGCGAAAAATGTTGAAATGATAAATTAAAAAAATTTTTTTAAAAAGGTATTGACAAAGATAAAAAAATGGGTATACTATATCTTAGCACTCGGGAACAAAGAGTGCTAACACTTTCAGCCTTCAATTGCCAAGGCGATGTCGGGAGGGACTAAAGTGGATGACCGAAAGCTCAAAGTTCTTGCTGCTGTTGTTGACGAGTATATACGCACGGGAGAACCCGTAGGTTCAAAGGCAATAATGAGTTATATAAGGGCGTCGAGCGCAACAATACGCAATGAGATGGCAGAGCTTGAAAAGCAGGGATATCTGGAGCAGCCCCACACTTCTGCCGGAAGAGTTCCGACGTATGCAGGGTACAGGTTGTACGTTGACAGGTTAATGCGCACTGATCCGCTTTCCGACGAGGAAAAGCACAGGTTAGACGGCGTATTCAGTGCGGACGAATATTCCGAGGAGCGGCTTGTAAAGTCTGCTTCCAACGGTTTAGCGCAGATAACGAGCTGTGCGGCGTTTGTGTCGAGCGAAAACCCCAAGTTTTCAGTTATATCAAAGGTAGAGGTAATACCGACTGGAAAGAGACTTTACGTTCTTTTGATGATAACGTCGTCGGGAAAGATAAAAAACCGCACCTGCAGACTGGAGCTGGATCTGACGAATGAGCAGCTCGAGTACTTCACGAACTTTGTAAAGCAGAATCTCGAAGGCGTGCCGCTCGATGTATTGAGCGATGAAATGCTTCAAAAGATTGAAACCGCGATGGGAACCTATCTTGTCGTGATGTCTCCGCTCGTTAAGGGCATATTTGATATGTCAAAGGAAATAACGGAGCGTGAGGTGGATGTGAGCGGCGCTAAGAACCTTCTTGAGTGCAAGGACATAGACAACCACGAGCTGATGAGCTTTATGGACAACAGCGACGAGCTGACAAAGCTTGTAGACGACAGCTTCAGCGGCATACATGTTCTTTTCTCACAGGAGGATGAAAACTTTGTAATAGGCAATTCAAGTATCGTAAGCTCTAACTTCTTTAAGGACGGCAAGGTTGCCGGACACTTAGGAGTTATAGGCCCGATGAGAATAGATTATAAAAAAATAATTCCGTACATCGAATATCTGACCGGAAAGATCACGGAGATACTTTCCGACGATGAAAATGCGAAATCGGCGGATGAGAGCCAAAGTCAAAGCGGCAGCGATGACAGCGGCGAAATTGTGTTTGAAGACGGTGAGGGTGATAATAGATGAAAAACGACGATAAAAAGACTTTAGATCAAAATGAGTCAAACAAGCCGGATGAGTCGGAAAAGCCGCAAAGTGAGTCGGCACCCGACAAGGATACGGCAGAGGAAAAAGACGAGCTTACCCTGCTAAAGGAGGAGAATGAGGCGATAATAAAGGAGCTTGATGAGTACAAGGATAAGTACCTCAGGCTTTTGGCGGAGTATGACAACTACCGCAAGCGAGCCGCCAAGGAAAAGGCGGAGATTTATCCCGAAGCCACCGCAAGGACGATAGAAGCGTTTTTGCCGCTGGCAGATAATTTTGAACGCGCCGCCGCAGTTGAGACGTCAGACGAAAAGTTCAAGTCGGGAATAATGATGATTTACTCTCAGCTTGTAGAAGTACTTAAAACTCTCGACGTTGAGACGATAGACCGCGTGGGCGAAGAGTTTGACCCCAACCTTGAAAATGCCGTGAGCACTGTCACGGATGAAAAGCTCGGGCAAAACGTAGTGGCTCAGGTTTATCAAAAGGGCTACAAGCGCGGCGACAAGATAATAAGACACGCTATGGTGTCGGTTGCAAACTGCGGATAAAAACGCATATGCAGCAGCGCACACCTGCGCGCCAAATAAAAATACATCAAATTTAAATATATATTCAGCCAAAAAGGCAAGCTAAAAAGGAGAGATTTATTTATGTNNNNTATATATTTTTAGCCGTTATGGAAGGCGGCGAGGCTGTAGTAATCCCCAACAGCGAGGGCGCAAGAACAACACCTTCTGTTGTGGGCATTTCAAAGAACGGCGACAGACTTGTGGGTCAGGTCGCAAAAAGACAGGCGGTTGTAAACTATGAGAACACCGTGCTTTCAATCAAGCGTCACATGGGTTCGGACTACAAAGTAACCCTCGGCGGCAAGACATATACGCCTCAGGAGATATCGGCAATGATTCTTCAGAAGCTCAAGACCGATGCGGA
>DDJI01000002.1 GCA_002338885.1 Ruminococcus sp. UBA1828
TAAGTCAACATTACACTAATAGCCACTGATTTTTTCAGGCGTTTGATGAGAAAAGAGCCGACAACCGCTTTAAACTGCGGTCTGTCGGCTCTTTTTATAAATTCACCGTGCGGGTTCAATATTGACTTTGCTCGGCGTTTCTATTTATGAATCAGTACCAATCGTGCTTTTCATTTCTGTCAAGCGCATTTATCCTGTCCGTGCCATATCGGATAGCCCAAAAATATCGTGTCGTACTGTTCCATATCAGCTGCATTTTCCACCAACTCCGGGCGGGCATCATTCCNNTCTACACCGCCCTCTATTGCAGGTCTTGCGGATGGGTCGTCCTGCTCTAAATCAGCCCTGCCGCCTGTGTAATACTCTAAATCCTCATCGGTATAGGGCACCTGCGGCACAATTTCGTATATATCAGCATCCAAAATGTTGCCTATATACTCAGCAACCTGTTCTGTTGTGCCGGTTGCGGAGAAGTACGCAATCAAAGTGCTCCCTGCACTGCTTTCGGGCAGGGTTTGGTCAGATGTTTCGGCGTTTTCGTCATTCTCATCGTTTTCAACGCTTCCCGCGCCGATCACAGACCACTCCCCTACAGTAACACCAGACAATATCGTTGAGTTTGAGCCAACCCACACGTTCCGCTCAAGTTTTATAGGCGCATAATAATTTTTTCGATTTTCCGACGGGTCGAGCGAATGATTTATCGTTGCAAACACGACATTGTGCCCTATCAAAGCCCCATCCCCTATTTCAATGCCGCCCTGGTCTTGAAAATGGCATCCGGAATTTATAAACACGTTCTTGCCGATTGAAATGTTCTTCCCGAAATCGGTGTAAAACGGCGGGAACAATCTGAAAGACTCATCGACATCCTTTCCGATAAGGCGGCTCATTATTTTGCGCAGCTCGGCCGGCTCATGATAGCGCGTGTTTATCTCCATACATATGCGCAGAGCCTCCTGATACAGCTCGTCTGCATACATCCGAACAGGCAAAGTGTTTTTTGAGTCATCAAAAAATCCCGCTATGACGTCTTCTGCTGTCAAACTGACACCTCCTTGAGAACCGCACCTGACTTACAGTCGTTATCCTCACTTAAATTATAAGCGAACACATATAAAATATCAAATACATATATTAAATGCGCTTTCATACTTGAAAGGTATAGGTTCATCTGATATACTCTGATTAGAAGGAGGGCGCATGCATGGATATAAGAGTACTGAAATATTTTCTTGCTGTTGCGAGGGAGGAAAGCATAACAAAGGCGGCGCAGGCACTTCACATGACTCAGCCGCCGTTATCGAGGCAGCTTAAAGATTTGGAGGACGAGCTTGGCAAGCAGCTTCTCATACGCAGCAGTAAAAAGATCAGCCTTACCCCGGACGGGATGCTTTTAAAAAAGCGTGCCGAGGAAATGGTCGAGCTGATGGAAAAGACAAAGGCGGAGCTTTCCGCGTCGGACGACATAATCAGCGGGGACATATACATGGGCTGCGGCGAAACCGAGGCGGTTTCCATGATTGCCAAGGCGGCAAAATCACTACAGGAAAAATACCCGCTTATACGCTACCACATATACAGCGGAGACGCTGCGCACATATGCGAGAGGCTCAACAACGGGTTGATTGATTTTGGCCTTTTGGTTGAACCGTTTGACTTTGAAAAATACGATTACATAAAGCTGCCGACAAAGGACACCTGGGGCGTCCTGATGAGAAAGGACAGCCCGTTAGCCGTAAAGGAACGCATTGAACCGCGTGATTTNNGGGAGCAGCCGCTCATAATATCTCACCAGACGTCGCGCAGCAGCGAAATGATTTCATGGCTTCAAAGGGATGTGTCATCGCTAAACATCGTTGCGACCTATGATTTGATTTACAACGCCTCGCGGTTTGTCAAAATGGGATTTGGGTATGTCATCGGATTGGACGGGCTTATAAACACATCAGGCGACAGCGAGCTTTGCTTCAGACCGCTTTATCCGCCGGCGGAGGCGGGACTTTGCATAGTGTGGAAGAGATATCAGGTGTTCTCAAAAGCTGCGGAAAAGTTTTTATCGCAGATGAGATCGGAGTTTTCGCAGCCATAACGCTATAAATAAAAAGATTGCCGCTTTTATGGCAGGAANNTGTTTGTTTGCAATCCACGTGCTTTTATCACTCTTCGAGAGAAAATGTAACGGTGACATCGCCGCTTCCTAAAGCCTCTTCCCATCCGGTGAGGTCGTCTATGCTTCCAAGCCTTGTGTAGCTCCATGAGTTAGAGCCGTAGAAAATAACAATTTGGTTTCCCTGATACAAAACTATGTCGCCAGCCTGTGTAGTGGTTTGGCTGTTGCTCGTCGGCAGATCCGTTCCCAAAGAGCCAACCTTTTCAAATCCCGCATAATCGCTCATTTGAATGGTCACGGGAGCTTGCTTCATCATCTCAACGAGCGCATCGACTGCTTCGTTTGACTCAAGAGTTGCATAAAAGCTGCTTCCGGACACCCAAACTATCATTTTCATCTCGCTGTTTTCCTCCTCATAAGCAGTTGCGGCAGTGCTTTGTTCAGCCTGCCCGTCGGTTCCTGTGACGGCATTGCCGGTTTCTTCGGGCAAGTATGCGGTTTGGTCTTCCGACGCCGTATCGTCAGTGATTTGTGTTTGCTGAGCTTTTTCTTCGCTTGAGCATCCGAAAAGGCAGATTGCAAAACATGCGATGAGCATGCACAAAATGATTTTTCGCACTTAGGTCACTCCTAATCAGGTTTTCGCCTTTAATTATAGCAAATAAAAAGCGGCATATCAATCATCCGCACCGACATTCCTATCGCGTGCGCCCTACGCCGCTATTGCATTTTTTCTTAATCGGGTATATTATAATAGTATAAAAGCGAATGTATTTTTCAGAAGTTATCAATGCATAAGGGGGTCACGCTTATACATGGAAAAGNNGTTATATGGAAAAGCTTTACAGATCGAGATTTAACAAAAAAATATGCGGCGTATGCGGAGGAATTGCGGAGTATTTCGGAATTGACCCGACGGTTGTGCGTGTTATATGGGTAATACTCACCTTCCTTCCGGTGCTGCCGATGATAATAATTTATATCATTCTCGCTTTTGTGATACCGGAAAACCCGAACGACACCATAGTGATGGATTGACCGAGCTGAAAACAGAGGCTGAGATATTTTTCTCAGCCTCTTATTTTTATTCAAACGCATCGCATTCAAGTCCCGCCACGTCATCAAGCGGAACCGCTGCGCCGTTTTCAAATATCAGTTCTCGGTTATACTCATCTATGCTCCTGAGCCGCGCAGTCATTGTCACGTATCTGCCGCCCGCTTTCTTTTCATCCTCTACAAAATAGCTGACAGTCACAATCGGACGCTGCTTTATCCGGCTCAAAAGCTGCCGTATCTTTGAATCCAACATGTACTTTGTAAAATCGTCAAGCTCCTCTTTATTATCTGTGAGCCTGGCGGTTTCCTTTATCTCGTCGTCATATCCCGTCAGCGCGGCAAACGATGCAAACTGCGCCGCCCTGTCGTGCATGGACATCTTAGCATGCGTCTTTGAAGTGTGGTGAGCGAGATTTATTATGTCCTCATACTTGCCATCCTTGCCGGTCATGCGCTTGCCGCCTCCTTGCTACAATTTCTTTACCGCCTCATAGTTAGTAAGGGTAACTCCCCTGCGAATGACCTGCCGTTCCTTTGTCACAGCGTATCCGCGCTTTTCAAAGAACCCTCTTGCGGTTATGGATGCATGGGTTGTCACCGTTAGCTCGCCGTTTGATATGGCATGCTTCTCCAGCTCGTCACATATTGCCGTTCCGACATGCATGCCCTGAAACTCCGAACCGACATACAGCCTGTCGAGGTATCCTCCGTCTATGTCGCCGAAGCCCATTATTTTTCCGCTTTTGTCGCAAACGGCAACGACGGTGTAATGACTGCAAAAAGAGCGATCCCACTCGCTTTCGCTCTCGCCGCCTGTCGCCCATGCGTCAAGCTGTTCTTTTGTATAGTCCTTAGCGTTGACGCGGTGAACGGTGTCGTAAAACAGCGCCAAAATCTCCTTGCAATCAGCGCTTTTATATCTTCGCAAATGCATATGTCCGCCCCTTTTAAGCGTTGTGACCGCCTATTTGAGAATTGCGGTCCTTTGCCGTAGCGCCGTCCTCTAAGTTCATTCCCTTGAGTATGGCGTTTTTGCCGTACTTTCTTTTGATGTACACCACGGCCTTTTGCATGCTCTTTTCACGCGCCATGAGCCTTTCGTTCTCTTTATTTTCACGCTCAAGCTTTTCGTAATCGGTGAACATGTCAAGCTGCTCGCACACATCGCAGGACTTGACGGCGCTTTCTCTGACTACTCTGTTTGCACATATGTTCAGGCGCCGTATGAGCAGCTTTTTGTTCACTATCCTGTCAAACAGCGCCGTCATTTTCTCCACGATAACTCTTGTCGAGGAGGTGTAGTAGCCGATGTTTTCCGTGCCGTGTGAATGCTTTGGTATCTCCCTGCCGTACCTGTCTATGGTTATCTCTCCGCTGTAAAGCTTTCTTCTTGACGGGTTCTTTATGTTTTCCACGTCGTAGCCTATAGTCAGCGTGAGCTGATCAGTCACAAGACCCTTTCCCACAAGGTCTAAAGACATCAAGTCCGCCATCTCCCGCAGGGCAAGCCTTGCTTTTTCACAGGTGTACGGTTCTTTTAAAACCTGACCGGAGCACAAGCTGTTCGTTTCGGGACGGTATGACTTTATGTCCGAAATGCCGCAAGGCTCCCATCCCCAAGCGTGATCTATAAGCAGCTCCGCGCTCACGCCGAAAAGCTTATACAAAAGTTCCTCGTTGTAATAATCGGTTGGCTTTCCGACAGAGCATTTTGCAACATCGCCCATGGTGTACATGCCGTACTCCTCAAGCTTTCTTGAGTATCCCCTGCCCACTCTCCAAAAATCGGTGAGCGGTCTGTGATTCCACAAAAGCCTGCGGTAGCTCATCTCGTCAAGCTCCGCTATTCTCACGCCGTTTTCATCGGCAGCCATATGCTTTGCCACAATGTCCATTGCGACTTTGCACAAGTACAGGTTTGTACCGACTCCGGCTGTGGCGGTTATGCCTGTCGTGCGGTAAACATCCAAAATCATCTTCATGGCAAGCTCCCGCGCGGTGAGGTTATACGTTTTAAGATAGGAAGTGGCGTCGATAAACACCTCGTCTATAGAGTAAACATGTATGTCCTCCGGAGCGATGTATTTGAGATATATGTTGTAAATATCCGCACTCGCCTCCATGTATTTTGACATGCGCGGTTTTGCAACGATGTAATCTACCGCAAGCGCGTTGTTTGCCTTTAGTTCTGAATCTATGCAGGAAGAGCCGACAAGCTTTTTCGACGGCGCCTTTGCCGCACGGGATGCGTTCACGCCCTTGACCTTTTGCACAACTTCAAAAAGTCTCGGCCTGCCCGGTATGCCGTAAGCCTTCAATGACGGCGAAACCGCAAGGCAAATCGTTTTTTCCGTTCTCGACAGGTCTGCCACAACGAGATTGGTGTTAAGCGGATCAAGCCCCCTGTCAACGCACTCCACGGAGGCATAAAACGACTTCAAATCTATTGCTATATAACTTTTACCGCTCATGCTCTACACCTCCGTGCAAAAATGCGTCACAAATGTGCTCAGACTACTTACTTTCCGACTTTAAATACTCAAGTATTTCGCCGGCGTTGGTGTCCGGCTTTACCTTAGGCATTACCTTTTCTATGATGCCCGACTCATTTATTATAAATGTAGTTCTCACAACGCCCATGCTCACCTTGCCGTAAAGCTTCTTCTCCTGCCATACGCCGTATGCCTTTATCGCAGACAGCTGCGGGTCTGAAAGAAGTATGAACGGCAGCGAATACTTGTCGGCAAACTTAGCATGCGACGACTCGCTGTCCTTGCTTATACCTACGACCTCGGCGTTTAACGCCTTGAACTCATCATATGCCGCGGCAAACGCCTGCGCCTGTCTTGTGCAGCCGGGCGTGTTATCCTTGGGGTAAAAATACAGCACCAGCTTTTTGCCGGAGAAATCAGCCAAGGAATACTCCTTGCCGTCTTTATCCGAAAGCTTAAAATCAGGGGCGGCANNTGAGTTCAAGACAAAACCGTGTTGGTCACATCTGACATATTAAAACATCTCCTTTACTTCTTGTGAGCCGTTCGCTCTCCCGTGTCTATAGTATAGCACGCTGCAATCTGTTTTTCTACAGTTATGCGAACAAAATTTGAACATATGTTTGCGTTTTATGCTGCGGGAAGCCGAGAATATTTTTTGAAAAGCTACTTCAAAAATACTTAACAAATTTTCAATGAAAAATTTGTGTATATTGCATACGTGGCTCAGAAAACCCGCATCAAATCGCGGTTTATCTAGCATGAAATAAAAGTATCATAATTTACTTTTGATTATTATTTTTTAGAAAATTAGTTGACATCCGTGTGAAAATACTGTATACTTGTTCTAAGAAAAATGAATTTTTTATCATTAAAACGAAAAAGTACTTTAACCATCAATAAGTTTGTTTTCCGGCAGCTGAATGCCCGAAAATATAAATTGAAAATCACGATTTCATAGGTGGTTACTGTCCCTCATAGGGTTTTA
>DDJI01000084.1 GCA_002338885.1 Ruminococcus sp. UBA1828
TCTCTCCGCCTTTGATCGTAAAGTTTCTGCAAAGTATTGTGCAGCCGTTTTTCTCGAGAAACTTGCAGGTATAATCCTCGCCGATATTTCCTATTTCTCTTGACGTCATTTTCTTTAAACCATCTTTTTTAAGAAGCTTTTTCTGTGCACGGGGCTTATTCCGTACTTTTTTATCATCTCGTAATGAAGCTTTGTGCTGTAGCCCTTATGCTTTGCAAACTGATACTGCGGATAAAGCCTGTCAAGCTCCGCCATATATCTGTCCCTCGCCACTTTTGCTAAAATAGACGCCGCAGCTATTGAAAACGACGCCGAGTCTCCTTTTACAACCGCAAAAGTTTTACAGGGCGCATCGGGGGTTTTGTTTCCGTCGATGAGTGCAATATCAGGCAGAACGCTCAGCCCTTCAACGGCTCTTTTCATTGCAAGCATTGCGGCGTTGAGTATATTCATACTCTCGATTTCCTCTACGCTCGCAGTGGCTATTGAGTATGAAACGGCCTTTGAAGTGATTTCGTCAAATAAAATTTCTCTTTTCTTTTCGGAGAGCTTTTTTGAATCGTTTACGCCGTCTATTATAACATCCTTGTCAAATACCACGGCAGCGGCATAAACATCGCCCGCCAAAGGTCCTCGTCCCGCCTCGTCTACTCCGCAAATTACGGGAAACCTCGTTCTTATTTCATTGTCAAATTCAATAAGCGTCACAATGATCCTCCGCTGCTCATGCGTCCTTAAACGACTTTGCCGACTCAAGCGATATTTTGCCGAGCTTTCCCGACCTGAACTCATCCAAAAGCATTATAGCAGCCCTTTCGGTGTTGATTTCTCCGCCCGATACAAGAAAGCCTCTTTTTCTGCCTATTGCCTGAAGAACTTCGTAGTCGGTCATTTCAGGGTTGATTTCAATTCCGTATCTTTGAGTCAGCGCATCGGGGTTGATACTGCGCATGGCTGAAATAAATTCACACGCTAAGGACTCCATATCCATTATATCGTCTTTTATGGCGCCGGTAAACGCCAGGTACAGTCCGACTCTTTCATCTGTGAACTTAGGCCACAAAACGCCCGGCATATCCAAAAGCTCAACGCCGTCAGATATCAAAACCCACTGCTTTCCCCTTGTAACTCCGGGGCGGTCTTCGACTTTTGCACGCTTCGAGCCTGCAAGCTTGTTTATCAGTGACGACTTACCCGCGTTCGGAATGCCGACGATCATAAGCCTTATAGACCTTGAGCCCATGCCGCGCTGAGCACGGCGCGAAATTTCATCCTTTAAGACCTCTTTTACAAGCGGCAAAAGCTTATTTACGTTTTTGCCGTTCTTGCAGTCCACCGCCAGCGAAGCAATCCCGCGGCTTTTATAATATTCTACCCACTCAGATGTCACGGCATCGTCAGCGGTATCGCATTTATTTAAAACAACTATCCTCGGCTTTGTGCCCACAAGTTTATCAAGCTCGGGATTTCTGCTCGAATAAGGTATTCTCGCATCGGTAACCTCTATTACGGCATCGACAAGCTTGATGCTTTCAGCCATCAGGCGTCTTGTCTTTGCCATGTGTCCGGGGAACCATTGAATTGCAGGTTTATCGTTAATTATAATCAGCCCTTTGCATTAGTATGTTTTGCCGCATTACAGGCACAAACGCGATCAGAAGAATCTGATTTGATTCAGCGGATAGATTCTCATCACCGCTTTGCCTAAAATATCGTCTCTTGAAATAAGTCCTACTGCCGGATCTCTTGAATCGCGGGAGCCTTGTCTGTTGTCGCCCATGCAGAAGTAATGACCTTCCTCTACAACTATCGGGTAATCAAACGCGCCCTCGTCGTTGATTGTCAGATTCTTTATATACGGCTCGTCAAGCTCAACGCCGTCTACATAAACCTTGCCTGTATCNNGCAATAACCCTCTTAACTATAACCTCGTTAAGACCTTCACAGTTTGCGGCGATTATATCGCCCTGTTTGGGATTATAAAACAAGCTCCACAATATCAAAAAGTCGTTGTGGTTAAGCGTATCAGTCATAGATGATCCGCTCACTATAGCTGTTCTCGCCACGAATGTAAATACCAAAACAACGATTATAAACGTAAGGACTATTGATTTCATCCAATCAAGAAAATCGTCGATGCCGTTTTTCTTGCCGCTGTCCTTTGCAGACTGCGCATTCATGCTGTCCGGATTTTTTTCTTCCGATATCCCCGCGCCGACATTTGCCTCGTCCATAAGTATCGCCGCATCGGCCATGATCNNGATCATCTACCATAAGTATCATGCTCCTTTATGCAAAACAATTCATTTTATTGTACCAAATATTCTCTAAGAATTCAATAGCAAATTAAAAGAAAAAAGAAGCCGACATTCTAGCTCGGCTTCTTTTCCTAACTCAACTTATCTTACCGCGTCCTTGGTCTTAGCAGCCTTACCTACTCTGTCTCTCAAGTAGTAGAGCTTAGCTCTTCTAACCTTAGCGAGTCTTACGACTTCAACCTTTTCAACAACGGGAGAATGTACGGGGAATACCCTCTCTACCGCGCAGCCGTGTGCAACTCTGCGGACAGTGAATGTCTCGCTTACGCCGCCGTGCTTCTTTGCGATTACAGTTCCCTCAAAGACCTGGATTCTGTACTTGTCGCCTTCCTGAATTCTAACATGCACCCTTACGGTGTCACCGATGTTGAACTCCGGCACGTTTTCCTTCAAGCTTGAGTTTGCAATGATTTTTAAAGCGTCCACTTTAAAACTCCTCCTATTTTATTTCAGATATTCATACACTTCTATCGGCAACACCTGCGCCGAGTCATAGCAAAGTCAGAGGACTACCCGCTTTAATGCTGGTTCGCTTACGAACAGGCACTAACCCCCATCATGCTCGGAATACATGACGGAACTCAAATGCTTAAATATTATATCACAGTGCACATTTCATTTCAATAGTGCGTTATGTAAAATCTGCTCCTGAAAGGGTCAGTATTTTTGTGCGTGTTATACATGCCTTATCAAATTCAAATCCGCAGAACTTTTCAAACGCATCCCGCAAAGAAACCACGTTCAGCGAGTGGTTTATTCCCGCCGGAAGCCTCAGTTTAAGGTGCAGGCATTTGTCGCCCCATGCCTTTTCCAAAACGCATATATCCGGCTTTATGTCTACCGCCACGATAGTTTTTTTCATGTTTACTTTGCAGCGCTTTTGAATTTCGATTTTATCTTGAGACATAAATCTGTCAAACAGCTCGCACAGATTCTGCCCGCCGCCCGAGTATATATCCACAGTGTATTCGCATGCGGCAATTTGAATATGCTTGTCCACAGGCTCGTACAGCCTTAAAATTTCTATCCCCTGCGGCAGTACGGCGTTCATCCGGTTTTTTATATCTTCGTAGTCAGGCAGCCCGGCGGACATATCCATGCCGAAATCCATAACCTCGCACTCGCTTGAAACTCCCAGTGACAGCGGAAGCGGAAACATCAGATACACATGCGGATTGTAGCCCTTTGAAAACCACACGGGCAGTTTTGCACGCTTAAATGTCCTTTGCATAAGCCGCATCACGTCAAGGTGGGATATAAATATTGCTCTGCCTGTCTTTTTAAAAACAGCTCTTACGTCATAATAATCCTTTACCACAGTATGTGCCTCCGAATTCCTTTTTAACTCCGCATCCGGAGCATTTTTGAGAGCAGTTCGGCGTAGTTATGCCCATGTGCGCTTTTTTATTTTCAGATATGAGAAAGTTTCTTGAAATATAGTAATCAAGGTGCGACCACGGCATCAGCTCATCGTAGCTTCGCTGTCTCGATGCGTAAAACGCGGGATCCAAGCCGCACTCCGCAAACGCCTCAAGCCACTTGTCAAATTTAAAGTGCTCATCCCAGCTGTCAAACGTGCAGCCCTTTTTCCACGCCGAGTATATCACCTGTGCAAGTCTTCTGTCTCCCCTTGCAAGCGTCGCCTCAAGCAAGCTCACGTTATAGTCGTGATAGGACAGCTTTATGTGCTTTGATTTGAAGCTGTTTGTGAGTATCTCCTGGCGATGTTCCAAAACATCTTTAGTGATTTGCGGCTCAAATTCAAACGGCGTAAACGGCTTTGGCACAAACGTCGCGCAGGAAACCGAAATGCTCAAAAACTTCGGCTTTGTCGGATCATGGCGGTGTATGTCAAAGTAAAGATCAGATATCTTTCTCACAAGAGCAACAATTCCGAGAATGTCGTCGTCTGTCTCCGTGGGAAGTCCCATCATGAAATAAAGCTTCACGGTTGAATATCCGCCCAAGAATGCGATTTTGCAGGTTGAAAGTATCTCCTCCTCGGTGATATTCTTGTTAATCACGTCGCGCAAACGCTGCGTACCCGCCTCGGCGGCAAATGTGAGTCCGGACTTTCTTACCCGATTTATCTTTTCTATTATTTCTTCGCTGAAGTTGTCCACCCTCAGCGACGGCAAAGACAGGCTTATCTTTTCCGATTCGGTGTAATCGACAAGCTTTGAGAGCAGCTCCTCAATCTCGGTGTGATCGCTTGTTGACAGCGACGAAAGCGAAACCTCTTCATAGCCGGTTTGCTCACAAAGCGCCTTTGTTTCACGGGCTATTGTATCTACGCTTTTTTCACGGAACGGCCTGTAGATGTAGCCCGCCTGACAAAAGCGGCAGCCGCGTATGCATCCCCTGAGGACTTCTACGACAGCTCTGTCGTGAACTATGTCGGTAAACGGGACAACGAAATAATCGGGATAATACACCTTGTCAAAGTCTTTAATTATTCTCTTTCTTATCGGAATGGGCGCGCCGCAGTCGGAGAAGATTTTGCCCACCGTGCCGTCTGAGTTATATGTAACTTCATAAAACGACGGGACGTATATGCCCTCGATTTTAGACGCTTCCTTTAAAATCTCCGATTTGCTTTTTCCGGCATGCTTCATTTCGTTATACAAATCCATCAGCTCGAGGTTGACCTCTTCGCCCTCGCCGAGTATAAACAGATCTATAAACGGAGCAAGCGGCTCGGGATTGCACACGCATGGCCCGCCGGCTACGACAACCGGATCGCTTTCGGAGCGCATGCTTGAATAAACCTCAAGTCCGGCAAGGTCGAGCATATTCAGCACGTTGGTGTAGCTCAGCTC
>DDJI01000099.1 GCA_002338885.1 Ruminococcus sp. UBA1828
TCCGGGATACATGTTTCCGTCTGCGCCCTTAATTTTTGCGAGAGCTATGAATACTTTCTTGTAGTAGATGACTCCTTCGTCATACAGCTGATCAGCTATATCGGCAGTGGACGAGCCGGCAGGGATGTTTATTGTAAACTCGCTGTCCATGCTTTCTATGCCTAAAACGTCTCTGCCGATAATTATAACCGACAGTGACAGAACGAGCGACACGCATATTACAAGCGTGGCAAGTATTATTCCTAAGTACGCGGTGTAATTCTTTTTATGCTTTTTCTTTTTTCTTCGCACAGGCATGGATCCCGAAGCATTGCCGTCGTATTCGTAATAAGCTTGTCCGCCGCCATGCTGCACGTTTTGAGGTGCTCCGTCAATTTTATCTTTGAAGTTGAAAAGGCTTGTCCTCTCATCCTCGGATATGCGTCGTGTTTTGCCCATGTCTGAAGAAGAAGTTTGCTTGCTGCCCTCGTCGCTTCCTTTATCGTTTAGGATGTCATTTAAAAGCTGATCGTAGCTTTCAATCTTTTTATCCTTATTGTTTTCAGTGTTATCTGTCATATTGCATGTCCTTTTTTTGCGTTGTTACTTGACGTTAAGGGATGTAAACAGCTTGTCCGCGCGCTCCTTTGAAATGAGTTTTTCAATGATTGCATAAGAAAACTTAGTTGCAGCGCCCATTCCGCAGCCGGTTATTATGTTACCGTCAACCGCAACTGCGCAATCAAGCACGTTTGCGCCCTCGAGTTCGCTTTCAAACCCCGGATAGCATACGGCGTTCTTTCCCTTTAAAAGTCCTTTGTGTCCGAGTATAGAAGGCGCTGCGCATATTGCGGCAATGGGGATATCGTTTTCGGCGCAGTAATCTATAGCGCGGTTTACCGTTTCGTTCTTTTCAAGATTGAGCGTTCCGGGCATTCCGCCGGGGAGAATTATCATCTCAATCTCCTTTGACATCTTAAGCTCATTATCTTCTATATCGGCAATGACAGGTATGCCGTGCGAGCCTTTTACAATGACTCCGCCTATTCCAACTGTCAAGACCTCTTTTTCGCATCTTCTGAGGCAGTCAACCGGTGTTAAAGCCTCGATTTCTTCAAATCCGTTTGCTAAAAAGCATATTACCATTTTATTTGACCTCCATAGTTGATTTTAGCTGTTCTTCGGCGTCCTTAAGCACCGTTTCGGTTATGTTGTTTCCGCCCAAAAATCTCGCTATTTCATGTACTCTTTCATCAAAGTTAAGGCTCTTTACGTCTGTTACCGTTCGATCGCCCTTGACGGTTTTCTCTATGAGAAGATGGTTGTCCGCCATAATCGCAATCTGCGGCAGATGCGTAACGCATATTACCTGATGCTTTGATGATATTTCCTTGAGCTTTATTCCTATTTTCTGCGCCGCTCTTCCGCTCACGCCTGCATCTATCTCATCAAAAATCAGCGTAGGTATTGCGTCCTTGTCGGCAAGTACCGCTTTAAGGGCAAGCATAATTCTTGAAAGCTCGCCGCCGGATGCGATTTTAGCAAGAGGCTTCGGTTCTTCACCGCGGTTTGCGGATATCAAAAATTCGATATTGTCCATTCCGCTCAAAGTGAGTTTTCCCTTTTCATGCTTTACCGAAAGCACAACATCCGGCATGTTTAAAAAGCTCAGCTCACTTCCCACTTCGCCGACAAATTTCTGAGAGGCTTTAAGTCTGAATTCGGACAGCGCTTCAGCTTTTTTTGTCACCTGCACAAGCAGCTCTGACTTTTTGGATTCAAGCTCTGAAATGGCTTCGTCCGACGATTCAAACTTTTTTATTTCATCCAAAGCGGACTCGTACATCTTAATTGCGTCAGAAAGCTCAGGCCCGTAGCGCTTTTTAATGCTTGCAAGCTGTGCTCTGCGCTGAGTTAATCTGTCATACTCCGCTTCGTCTATGTCCAAGCTGTCCAAAAGATGAGACAGCTCGCCTGCGATATCGTTAATCTCGATTATAACGCTGTTGAGCCGGCTTGTTATAGGCTCAAGCTCCTTCATAACATCCTCATGAACGCTCAGCTCAGCATAGGCGTTTGCGACAAGCTCTCCGGCTCCGTATGACTCATCGGAGTTCAGGCAGGAAAGAGCCGCTCTCATAGCCTCCGAAAGCGACACGGCGTTATCGGCGATTTTAAAGCGCTGCTCTACAAGCTTGTCCTCATCTTCCGATATTTCAAGGCTACCTATGTCCAAAACGATCTGGTTGAGATACATCTGCCGCTGCGCTGATATTTTCGAGCTTATCTTTAGCTTGTTTATCTCGCGAGCTGTTTTTTGAAGCTCCCTGAACGAGCTTTGATAGTCCGATATGAGTTTTTCCGATCCCGCGTAATTGTCAAGTATGTCTAAATGCTTGCTTGCGTCTAAAAGCACCTGGCTGTCGTGCTGCCCGTGTATGTTTACAAGCAAATTTCCGATGTCTTTAAGTGCGGAAGCTGTCACGGGGCGGGAGTTGATTTTTGCAAAGCTCTTTCCGTCCGAACGTATTTCACGGGAAAGTATAAGCTCGTCATCCTCACAAGGTATATCAAGCTCGCCGAGCTTTTTTGTGACCGCATCGGGCAGTTCGGTAAACACTGCGCTCACGTATGCCTTATCGGTTCCGGCTCTCACTACGTCCTTATAAACCCTTTGACCCAAAATGGCGTTTATACCGCCTATCAAAACGGACTTTCCCGCTCCGGTTTCTCCGGTAAACACGTTAAGATTATTTTGAAGTTCTATAGTCACGTTTTCGATAACCGCAAGGTTTTCTATATGAAGTTCATTGAGCAATCAGCATCACTTCCCACTTTGACCTACGCAAGTATGTGTTTATATGAGCCAAGAGGCTTATATAAGCTCTCTTAGTTCCCTGACCATTTTTTCTGCGTCTTTTTCCGTCCTCATCAAGACAAATATGGTGTCGTCTCCGGCAAGCGTTCCGACGATTCCGCTCATCGGCACTGAATCGAGCTTTGAGCATACGGCGTTTGCCATGCCGGTGCTGCACTTTATGACGACGGTGTTCATCGCGCTGTCTATTGACAATACAGCGTCCGAGAAAATCGAATAAAAGGAGGAACGCGCATTAGAATCGGTTGTTTTTGGCGGCAAGGAGTATTTGTAGCTGCCGCTCGGGCTCATCGTTTTTAAAAGCGAAAGCTCTTTTATATCACGCGACACCGTCGCCTGAGTCACGTTATAGCCTCTCTCGAGCAAAAGTGCCTGAAGCGTTTCCTGAGTATCGACCTCGTATTTTGAGACGATATCTAAAATAGCTTTTTTTCTGTCGCTTTTCATACGCCCTCCTGTCAGTTTTCTTTAGCAGACTGCATCAGCTTTGAACCTATAGACCTGAAATAATTGTTTTTGCTTATGTCTATTAAGTCAAGACGCAGCTCTGACCTGCGTATGCAAATCTTATCTTTTGCACTCACAGGTATCACTTCGTTTCCGTCTGCGCTTATTCCTATCTCCCCCACCGCTTTGAATTTCACTTCTATATTTTTTTCGGGAGAGAATATCATAGTTCTTGCAAACAAAGAGTGAGGGCATATTTGAGTAAACTCTATACAGTCCATAGACGGTTCTATCAGCGGGCCGCCCGCAGAAAGTGAGTACGCCGATGCGCCCGTAGGTGTTGAAAATATAAGCCCGTCAGCTCTTAGTGATGACACCTTTACGCCGTCCGCAAGAACGGTAAAGTCATTAATATTATATTTGAAACCGTGAGTAATTACAATATCGTTTAGCGCGGTTGCGCAAATTATATCCCCTGCTCCGGCTGTGCGGTCGATTGTTACATCGAGCATCATTCTGCTTTCTGTCTTGTAATCTCCCAAAACGAGCTTGCTAAGCTCGGTAAGCTCGCTTCTTTCCAAAGACGCCATAAATCCAAGCCTTCCGCAGTTTATCCCGAGAAGTTTTTTGCCGGCGCGCGCTGCCTCTGACGCTATTTTCAGAATAGTTCCGTCGCCGCCTATGGTTATTACGACATCGGAACAGCCCACCCCTTCGTGAACGTCTGCAAACTGCGCTCCGCTGCAGTTTATTATGCCGCTCAGCTGCGGCTGCATGACAATGCTGCAATCAAGGCTTGAAAGTATTTTAATCACTTCGTTTGTACATTCAAGAGAATGAGCTTTTTCGAGATTTGGATATATAAAAGCTTTCATATACTCTTTCATCTCCTCTATATTCGCCGGTTTCAGCCGTCGAATCCTTCTTCAACCGTCTTTTTAAAATCAATCGGCAAAGATGCCGGCGCATCTGACTTTTCAACATATATCAGATACTCAACGTTTCCGTCACCGCCTTTT
>DDJI01000039.1 GCA_002338885.1 Ruminococcus sp. UBA1828
GAACGGCTGAACGGCTGAACGGCGCAGCGGCTGAACGGGCGGGCGGCATAGCGGCTCAAAAGTTCAAAAAACGAAGGGAGCACCGCCATGAAAAACACTCTTTTAAATTTAAAAAGACTTGCTGCGGCTGCGGCCGCAATGCTCGTGCTTTGCGCTTGCTCGTCGCAGGACGTGACCCCTCGGGACGTGTCCGATGAACAAAATACGCCCGCAGAAGTGACCACTGAGCAAACAGCCCAAAACGCCCAAAGCGACCCTGCACTAAAGACTGACGCACAGGACGTCGATGCAGTGCTCGTGGACACCCTCCCGCCGTCGGCATACATAGCCGGAAGGGAATACGTCTTAACCTACCCGGGCGGAAGTATTCTTGTTCTCCCCGAGAACAGCGGCATGACGCCGTATGAGTACACCCTTGAGCTGACAAAGGACAGACAGTACCTTGGCACGCTTGAATACTCGGAGGAATGGGGCGAGTGGGATGCCGATTCTTCGGCGGACCTCGTCGCAAATATGCCCGGGCTGGACGGCGCAGAGGTGTATTACTATAACTTCGACGCTGTGCTTGTGATTGTTGCCGAGCCGTATGAAACCGATGACGGCGTGCGCGTGGGATACGTGTACGCTGCGAGCCTGTCCGATGTGCCGGACGCCGGCGAACCCCGTTCCGCAGTGAAAATGGGGGACGATGTCTTTACATCCGACAGAACCGGATACCGCGTGCACTACCTTTCACCCGATTCCGGCGTGACTGCCGAGCAGATGAAGATGCTTCTCACAGACGGCATGAGCCTTGCGGGAGAAATCGAGTATCAGGAGTACCCGTTTGAGGGGGATGGGCTGCTCACAAATGACGAAACCATCGCCGGAGCAGAGGCGTACAGGAACGGAAATACACTGTATGTCATGCTCAAGGAGCCTGTAGAGCGTGACGGCGGATATATCTGCGGCTATTCATACGTGGTTGACGACAGATATTGATTTAATTTATTTTTGATAACAGCAGCTTAAATGCTGTTATATAAATGGAAGTATTGTGATCATGCAGTGTTCGAGCCTGAACGGCTGCGAACGCACGGGAAGTATGGATCATGAGTGCAGGCGTCGGGTATTGACAAAGCCCGACGCTTGTGCTATATAAGGAGTAAATATCGAATGCTTTGACGGGGAAGCCCGCTGCCTGTATGGCTTAAAGAGAGCGCCGAACGGTGGAAACGGCGCAGCGTGCGGCGGCATTGGGATACCGCCCCTGAGCAGCGCGTGAAGAACGCGCCGTACGCCTGCGATAAAGGCTGTGCCGGATTGCGCATGGGCGCATGAGCAGTGCCGGCATGAGTTAAACGCCGAGGTGGAACCGTGCCCTCGTCCGTATTTTAAAAGGACGCCGCACCCTTGATTTTTTCAGGGGTGCGTTTATTTTTTTAAGGCATTCGGTCAAAATAATATTAACTTTTTAAGAGAGGTAACGATTATGAAAGTCATAATGCATGACGGAAGCATCGAGGAACATTCCTTCGATGAGGAAATAGGCAGAGGCGCACTCCGCCATACCGCGGCGCACATACTTGCACAGGCCGTAAAGCGCCTTTTCCCCGACGCCAAGCTCGCCATAGGCCCTTCCATCAAGGACGGTTTTTACTACGACTTTGACAAGGAGGGCGGATTCTCAAACGAGGATATAGCGGCACTTGAAGCCGAGATGAAAAAGATAGTCAAGGAAAACTTAAAGCTTGAGCGCTACACCCTCCCCAGAGATGAGGCAATCAAGCTCATGCAGGAGAAAAACGAGCCGTATAAGGTGGAACTTATAGAGGATCTGCCGGAGGACGAGGAGCTGAGCTTCTTCAAGCAGGGCGAGTATGTGGACCTTTGCGCCGGACCTCACGTGACATACACCTCCGCAGTAAAGGCGTTTAAGCTCACATCCGTGGCGGGCGCATACTGGCGCGGCTCCGAAAAGAACAAAATGCTCACCCGTATCTACGGCACGGCGTTCACAAATAAAGCCGACCTCGAAGAATACCTCACAAGACTTGAAGAGGCTAAAAAGCGTGACCACCGCAGAATAGGCAAGGAAATGGGTCTGTTCATGATGAGCGAAGAAGGCCCGGGATTCCCGTTCTTCCTGCCTAACGGCATGATTTTAAAGAACACACTTATAGATTACTGGCGTCAGATCCACACCCGCGAGGGCTATGTCGAGGTCTCAACCCCGATGATACTCAACCGCCACCTCTGGGAGACGTCCGGACACTGGGATCACTATAAGCAGAACATGTATACAACCGTCATAGACGACACCGACTACGCAATCAAGCCCATGAACTGCCCGGGCGGCATGCTCGTCTATAAGTCCGAGCCGCGCTCCTACAGAGACCTCCCCATGAGAATAGGCGAGCTGGGACTTGTCCACCGCCACGAAAAGAGCGGCGAGCTTCACGGACTCATGCGCGTGCGCTGCTTCACACAGGACGACGCCCACATATTCATGACCGAGGATCAGATCACATCCGAAATAAAGGGCGTCGTAAGACTTATAGATGAAGTGTACAGCCTCTTCGGCTTTAAGTACCACGTTGAGCTTTCCACCATGCCCGAGGATCATATCGGCGATGAAAAGGATTGGGAAAACGCGACAAACGGACTCATCGCCGCACTTGAGGAAATGCACATGCCCTATGTCGTAAACGAGGGCGACGGCGCATTCTACGGCCCTAAGATAGACTTCCACCTTGAGGATTCCATCGGCAGAACATGGCAGTGCGGAACAATTCAGCTCGACTTCCAGCTCCCCATGCGCTTTGAGGCCGAGTATACCGGCGCAGACGGCGCAAAGCACCGCCCGATAATGATCCACCGCGTCGTTTTCGGCTCGATAGAGAGATTTATCGGCATACTCATCGAGCATTACGCCGGCAAGTTCCCGACGTGGCTAGCGCCCGTTCAGGTCAAGCTCCTTCCCATCACCGACCGCAACAACGACTACACCGACATGCTGCTTGCCAAGCTCCGTGAAAGAGGCGTGCGATGCGAGGCGGACAAGCGCGCCGAAAAGACCGGCTATAAGATAAGAGAGGCGCAGATGTCAAAGGTTCCCTATATGCTCGTCATAGGCGATAAGGAAGAGCAGGAGCACAGCGTCGCCGTAAGAAAGCGCGACAGCACCGAGACGGTGACCATGAGCGCGGACGAGTTTGCGGATATGATCTGCGCGGAAATAACTTCAAAGGGACAGCATCTTTGATTTTTAAAAAATTTTTTTGAACGAAAAACAGGCTGTAATATAGTATGCCCCGCCGAGAAAATCGCCGACTTTCGGGTTGAAGATAAAAAATATCTGCAATGCGCACAAAATCGCGGCGTTTTTTGCGGGACAAAATATGCATGTTTAACAAACTGAAAAATTTTTTACGAGGCTTGCAACAAAACATCACACAGCCGACACTATTTAGACAGCGGAAAGCTAAAAAGCCGTTTCGACATCGTCAGACCACCATGTTAAATTTTGATTGACAAAACTGTGGGTCGGTGATATAATGCTGTCGTCTCGGTATTTCCGAGAAACCAAATAAGATCTCTACTTTAGCGATCGCTAAAGTGTGATGAGAAAAATTAAGGAGGAAATTTTCATGAACATGAAGAAACTCATGGCTGTCGTTTTGGCAGTCGCGATTGCTATTTCTGCAATGGCAGTCAACGTGTTCGCTGCTGAGACTTACAGAATCGATCTGAAGAAGACCGAGACAGTGAACACCGGAAAGACCATCACATGGACTTTCGATTTCAACATTTACAATCTCTTCGGTTATGCTGATCAGAATAGCTACCTCGAGTTGGTACTCCCTGACACATTGACTAAGAAGGATAGCACCGATGCTAAGATCACTTGGTACATCGAGGTTAACGGAACCAGAACTCAGCTTCAGGGCATAGACGCTGGCACTGGTGCTATTGACCCTACAAGCAACAACTATGCTGACCAGCAGGGCGTTAAGTACTTCAGACAGTATGTAAACTTCGGTGCTTTCAACCGTCCTTACTACAACTTCAACGGCACTGATTACTGGGCAACTATCGCACAGTCTCAGATGGTTGGAGATATCGGATCTATGAAGCTCGTTGCTGAGATGACCTACGAAGGTCAGCCGGCTGGCGACAACTCAATGCCTACCGGTCAGGATTGGCGGGAGGCTGGATTCAAGACCAACAACTACGACATGTATGTTCAGCTTTGGACTGCAGGTGCTGACGGCGTTAAGGGCTACGGCGCTGCTGGTCAGGACGACAAGGATGTAACCGGTTCTAACATCGCTGCTGCTTTCATGACTGTTGCTAAGAGCGAGAAACAGAACACCGATACCAGAAACGTTGAGTTCGTAAACGCTACTGAAGGCGAGGGCGGATGGAGCGATCTCAAGCTTGGAAATGCTTTCGTTTGGGACCACACCCTCCAGAACAGAGCTGCTGTCCTCGGCGCTGAGTCCGCTAAGGTTATCGTAACACTCGACAAGACCATCAACGGTATTGCTCTTTACACCATGAGAACTGCTGACCAGCCTATCGGATCATACGATACTTCTACAGGCGGCGATAACATGGGCAATCCTTGGCCCGGATACGACCAGTGGTACAACCCTGCTACTGTTGACGTTGCTTCCACTTGCTTCGTAAACGGCGAGACTTCTCAGCTCGTATTCGATCTTCCTATGGACTACCTCTATGACACCACCTACGGCGTTTACAACGGCGGTATCTGGATCACAGATCGTATCCAGGTAGATCAGTTCCAGTGGGTTAACAACGACTGGTACTACAACGGCAAGCCGATCGTATTCACCGACTATGCTACCGACATCTACATCGAGCTCACTATGCCCGGTACTGATGACGGCGACGATACCATCGATGTTGATGATCCTGTAGAGCCCGGCGACGTTGTGACCGAGCCCGACGGAGCTGATGATGACATCGAGGTTACTGATCCTGGAGAGGATACCAACCCTCCTACGGGCATCGTACTCGCAGTTCTTCCTATGGCTATCGCTGCAGCTGCAGTAGTAGTATCTAAGAGAAGATAATTTCCTCCTGAAAAGAAGGATGAATCCGACGCGAGTCGGTATATCCCCACCTGATGCAGACAGGTGGGGATTTTTTTGCGCCTGAAATTTTTCGGGCGGAAAGATTTTTAGCCGCGCACGCGCGCACGCGCGAAGCAAAAAATTTTTTTCGGGGAAGCGCCGGTCAAGATGTGCGCCGCGGCAAGCACGGCTTGTAAAGCCAGGCTTACAAGCCCTGCTTACAAGCCGTGGGCGAACAAAATAAAAAAGTTTTTCGGCGGCGGTACAAGGTTTTAGTCAAATCATTGAGTGAAGTTGCACAAATAATTATTAAAATTAATGTTTGAATCGCCGATTTACTCGCTTGTCACGCTATTCGTTGTAGACTTTTTATAAAAAACATGCCTTAAACAGAAATCAAGTCATACATATTGACATGCAGTATGTGTTTTGGTATAATAATAAAGCTTAAAGATGTATCCACATGCGTACGTGGATTTAATATTTTTTGAAGCAAGCAAATATTTTTTGGGGCTGCGCTTTTGTGCAAGTTGTCCGAAAAAATGTTTGCTTATACGTGTTTATAGAGGTTGTTAGGTTTTCATTGTGCAATTTGCACAATGCCGCAGATGTATATTGTGCCTGACGAAATCTCTTGCGGCAGATGTTGTGCTTTAATTTTTTGGCACGTCACACACTTGGAACACACATGGAGGAATTATGGAGACAATACTGGCTACACACGGGCTGTGCAAGGACTTTAAGATCGGCGACGGCAGCGTGGTTCACGCACTCAGGGATATAAACATAACGGTAAACGAGGGCGTGCTGACAATACTAAAAGGGCGTTCCGGCTCGGGCAAGACCACGCTCATAAACATGCTCGGAGCGCTCGACAGACCGACAAAGGGCGAGGTGTTCTTTGACGGCACGGACATAACCAAGCTGAGCGATGCCAAGCGCGACGAGATAAGGCGTTACAAGATGGCGTTCGTGTTTCAGTCGGTGGCGCTTATGTCCTCCATGACGGCGTATGAAAACGTGGATTTCGGCTTAAGGCTTTCAAAGTTCCCCTTTGACAAGCGCGACGAGAGGGTTAAAAAGTGCCTTGAGGCGGTAGGGCTTGCAAAGAGAATGCATCACCGCCCGGGCGAGCTTTCCGGCGGCGAGCAGCAAAGAGTGGCCATAGCGAGAGCTTTAGCGCATGAGCCGAGGATAATATTTGCGGATGAGCCGACGGCGGAGCTTGACTCTGCCACGAGCCACCACGTAGTGGAGCTGTTTAAGCAGCTTGTAATGGAAGAACACATGACGATTGTCATGACGACACACGACCCCAGCCTTTTAGAGATAGCTGACAGGGTGTACACATTAGAGGACGGTGAGATAGTTGAGTAAGAAGAAAAAACTTGAACACGAGCAGGAGCTTATCGTCCCGGAGGCTCGGAACTCCGAATACGCCATCGAGTGCGACAACCTTGTGAAGATATACAAGACCGACAAGATAGAAGTTGTCGCATTGCAGGGGCTTGACATGCAGATAAAAAAAGGCGAGCTTGTCGCGATAGTCGGTTCGTCCGGCTCGGGAAAATCGACTCTTTTGAACATGCTCGGCGGGCTTGACAAGCCGTCTGCGGGATCGTTGATTGTAAACGGCAGGAACCTTTTAAAGTTTAACGAAGAGGACTACATGCTCTACAAGAGAAACGTTGTAGGGTTTGTGTGGCAGAACAACGCAAGAAACCTTGTTCCGTACCTGACTGCGGTGCAGAACGTGGAGCTTCCGATGCTTTTGCAAAACCAGAAGAACAGGCGCGAGCGTGCGCTGGAGCTTTTGGACGCAGTCGGGCTTTCAAAGAGGGTGAACTCAAGGCTTGACCAGATGTCGGGCGGCGAGCAGCAGAGGGTTGCGATAGCGATATCGCTTGCAAACAACCCGAGCATACTTTTAGCAGATGAGCCGACGGGTTCGGTTGACACCAAGACGTCAGACCAGATCTTAGGCGTGTTCAAGGAGCTCAACCGCACCAAGGGAATAACGATAGTGATTGTAACGCACGATTTGAGGCTTGCCAAGAAGATAGACCGCGTAATAGCGATACGCGACGGCAGAACCTCGAGCGAGATAATAAAGAAGTCGCATGCGGAGATCATGCGAGAGTCGAAAAAGCTCGGTGAGGAGTACGCAACCGAAGAAGAGGCGGCAGCAGCTTTGGAGGCCGCGGATGAGGATTACGTATCCGAAGAGCTTGTAGTGCTTGACAGGACGGGCAGGCTGCAACTGCCCAAGGAATACCTTGAGGCGCTTGGAATAAAGGGCGGTTCAAGGGTTAAGGCGGATCTTGATAAGGAAGCCGAGAGGATATACATCAAGAAAGCCGAATAAATATTTTTTATCATCCGAACGAGGAAGACATATACCGGTAAAAACACTATGAAAGGTGGAATAACACAGTGAGAAACAAACTGCTCAGGCGAATAGCGTCGTTTGTAATAGCGTTGGCGATGTTGCTGCCTACCATCGCAGCCGTTAACGCCGACGAAAATCAAAGCGATGCAACCGCTGCGGACACGGAAGCATCAACCGATTCCGATACCGGCGACTCATCATCAAGCAGCAGCGGAGTTGTGGAGACATCCGCCCAGGTTATCGACGAGCTGAACCGCTCGCGTACTTACAGCACGTTCTATGACAACCACATTGACGACCCCAGACCCGACCGTGAATACATAATAAACGGCTCGGATTACACGTATGCAAGTGAGGATTCCGGAGCATACGTAGACACCCTTGACGGTCTTGAGGCGCTTGTGTGGGAAAACGAGAGCGGAGCTGTCGAGTTTCCGGTGACCATTGAGGAAGCGGGACTTTACAACATCGAGCTGACCTATTACGTTTTGGCGAGCGTTGCAAACGACGTCGAATTTTCGCTGCTCATAGACGGTGAAAGCCCTTACTCCACTGCCGACAGAATAGTTTTGAGCAAGGTGTGGGAGGACGAAGAAGGCTCCTACTCCGTAAACGAGGCAGGCGAGAAGGTATTTAAGACCGATGAGAACGGCAACCAGATAAGACCTACGCTTGAAGAGTGCCTTATGTGGCAGACCCAGCCCTTAAAGGACACCGACGGACTCTTTAACGATCCGCTGCTGTTCTACTTTGAGGAAGGCGAGCACACGATAAGAATCGAGTCTCAGAAGGCAAAATTCGCAATAAATCAGATAAGGATTTATAACAAGCAGCCCACACCCGCGGCGGCAGACGTTGACACGATCACAACAGACGTAAACGAGGCGTCCGAGACCTCGGGCGTGCACATACCCCTTCAGGGAGAAACCGCCGACTACAGATCGGACATCACTCTTTATGCGACTTACGACCGTACAACCTATGTAACCTCTCCGTCAGATCCGGTTAAGATGTTCTACAACACAATCGGAAGTGAGAACTGGGCTGCATCAGGACAGACGATCACATGGAAGTTCACAATGGACGAAGCCGGATGGGTCAAGATAGGAATACGCGGCAAGCAGAATCAGATGCGCGGACTTTACTCAAACAGAAGGCTCTACATAGACGGCGAGGTGCCCTGTGCAGAGGCTGAGGCAGTCAAGTTCTACTACTCTGAAAACTGGCAGTGCGTAACGCCTACCGACGCCGACGGCAACACGCTTTACTTCTGGCTTGAGGCGGGCGAGCACGAGCTTGCACTCGAGGCTGTCCCGGGCGAGATAGGTGATATCATGCGCCGCCTCGACGATTTGGTATTCTACCTCAACAGCTACTACAGGCAGATACTTCAGATCACATCTCCCACCCCCGACGAGTACAACACATACATGATCGACAAGCAGATACCCTCCATCATTCCCGACTTTGAGATTTATGCGCAGGATCTTCGCGATATCAAGGCGGAAATAGAGACCCTCTCCGGAACAACCGGTACCGAGGCGGTATCCTTGGAGACCATGGCACAGCTCCTTGACAAGTGCATAGACCGTCCGGACGACATCCCGTCCATGCTCGGCCAGCTCAAGGACGACATCACATCACTTTCACAGTGGATGACCGATTACCGCAGCCAGTACCTCGAAGTTGACATGATAGAAATAACCTCCGCGGACGTTGAGTTCTCAAGCGTCAAGGAGAACTTCTTCAAGTCTCTTTCGTTTGACTTCCAGGCATTCTTAGGCTCGTTCTTCACAGACTATAACGTTCTTTCGGGCGAAAACAAGGACGCACTCAACGTATGGGTATCCTTAGGACGTGACCAGGCTCAGATAGTTAAGGAGCTTGTTGACTCCTACTTCGTCCCCGAGACAGGCATACAGACCTCTATCAACCTCGTACAGGGCGGTATACTTGAGGCGACGCTTGCAGGAAAAGGCCCCGACGTGGCGCTCTTCATAGGCGGCGACCTGCCGATTCAGCTTGCGGCGCGTGACTGTATCGTAGACATCTCGCAGTACGACGACTACGAAGAGGTTATAACGAGATTTGCGCCGAACATAATGACGCTTTACACGTATCAGGACGGCGTTTACGGACTGCCTATTTCGCAGACCTTCTCGATGATGTTCTACCGTTCGGACGTACTTCAGTCGTTCGGATTTACCGACGTTCCGGAGGATTGGGACCAGCTCATTGAAATGCTCCCGACGCTTCAGCGAAGCTACATGGGCGTAGGATTCAGCTTTGATGTGTTCGGAACGTTTATGGTACAGCGCGGACTCAACTACTACAACGACACAAAGACCGCGACAATATTTGAGGATCCTCTCGCCGTAGATGCGTTTGAGACGTGGACAAAGTTCTACACCACATACAGCTTCGAGCAGACGTTCGATGCGTTCTCAAGATTCCGTACCGGTGAGTACCCGATAATCATCACGGGCTACACCTTCTACAACCAGTTGTACATGGCGGCGCCTGAAATCAGAGGACTTTGGGACTTTGATCTGATACCCGGCTACAGAAATGCCGACGGCACCGTAAACCACGCGACAACATCGTCGTCCGCCGGAGGAATAATCTTCTCCAAGCTCAATGAGGAGCAAAGAGCCGACGCGTGGGAGCTTTTGAAGTGGTTCACATCCACCGACATCCAGTCCGAATACGGACGCTCCATAGAAGCTCTCTTAGGCCCGCTCGGAAGATTTGACACGGCGAACATGGAAGCGCTGAGGCAGCTTGCATGGTCGAGGTCTGAAGCGGATCTGATAATCGAGCAGATGATGGCTACGGTTGAGATAGACATCATACCCGCAACCTACATCGTAACACGAAGCATAACAAACGCTTTCAGAGAGACCGTCAACCTCAACAAGAACCCGAGAGATACGTTCCTGTGGTTCAACAGGGATATAAACGACGAGATCATAAGAAAGTATGAGGAGCTCGGAATCGAGATCCCGACAGAAGACGATAACTAAGGAGGGGAGAAAGGCATATGGCTAAAAAGGAAAAGGCAGTAGCGGCGAAGCCCATTAACACCATAAGTAAGCGTGCCTATACGTGGCACCTTATGAAAAGGAACTGGGCGTGCTACGTGATGATGCTGCCGTTCTTCATACTGTTTGCGATATTCACTATCGTACCGGTAGTAATGTCCTTCCCGTTAGGGCTTACAAGCTTCAACCTTGTACAGTTCCCGAGATTCATAGGACTGCAGAATTTCTATTCGCTGTTTGTAAACGATGACGTATTCTTGATAGCGATAAGAAACACGCTCATCTTTGCAATCTTCACAGGACCGTTCTCATACGTTTTGAGCTTCATCTTGGCATGGCTCATAAACGAGATGAACCCGTTCTTCAAGGTGTTCTTCACCTTCGTGTTCTACGCCCCCTCCATGACGCCTTCGGCGTTCGTAATCTGGCAGCTCGTGTTCTCGGGCGACTCTTACGGATACCTCAACTCCGTGCTCATGGATCTGGGAATTATAAATACGGCTAAACAGTGGTTGACCGACACTACGTACATGATGACGGTAGTTATTATCGTACAGCTGTGGACGTCGATGGGCGCGGGCTTCCTGGCGCTGCGAGCCGGATTCCAGAACATAGACGACTCCCTGTACGAAGCGGGAGCCATCGAGGGCATACAAAACAGATTCCAGGAGCTGTTTACAATCACAATCCCCGCAATGGGACCATCCCTTCTGTTCGCAGCGGTACTTGCAATTTCGGGAGCTTTCACGGTAGGAGGCGTAGGAGCTACGCTTTGCGGACTGCCGTCAACAAACTACGCGGTGCATACGATTATGAACCACGCTCAGGACTACGGCTCGATCCGTTATGAAATGGGATATGCGTCGGCAATATGTATGGTTCTGTTCGTCGCGATGCTTGTCACAAACCACCTGATACGCAAGGCGCTGAGCAGGTACACAGACTGATAAAGGAGGGGAGATATAAATGGCATCAGACAAAAGATTGACCGCCGAAAAACAGGCGGCGATTCAGGAAAAGAAGCTTAGAAAGCTCAGACGCCGCAAGGTAAATATAAGTACCGTGCACGTCAAAAAGTCAAAGGGCAAGCACATAAACAGCTCTTTGGGCGGCGATATAGCGATATTTATCCTGCTTGCTCTTTTGGGAATATTCATGNNACGTTCAAGCCGATAAGCGAGCTGTTCGTATTCCCGCCGAAGCTTTACGTAATCGCTCCGACAACGGAGAACTTCTCCAACCTGTTTAAGGCAGCCGGAAATCTTTGGGTTCCGTTCTCAAGGTACGTATTCAACTCGGTATTCATCACGGTAGTTATCACCATCATGCACGTGTTTGTGTGCTGCTGCTGTGCATACTGCCTTTCAAAGTGCCGCTTCCCCGGCTACAAGTTCTTCAACCAGCTCATCGTAACCTCACTGTTGTTCACATCAACAGCTACAGGTATCATGCAGTTCGTTGTAATGGCTAAGATGGGAATGATAAATACATATTGGGCGCTGATACTTCCAAACGTCGCAACGTCAATGGGACTGTACCTGATGCGTCAGAGCATGTCCACCATTAACGACTCTATCATAGACGCCGCAAAGGTTGACGGCGCGGGAGTGTTCAGAACCTGCTGGCAGGTAGTAATACCCAACCAGAAGCCCGCGATAGCAACGCTTATCATATTCGTATTCCAGAGCGCATGGAACGTTCAGGGCGGAGCGCTTGTATATCAGGAAAACCTCAAGACGCTCCCCACGATCATGTCGCAGATAGCCGCATCGGGTATCGCACGTCAGGGCATTATATACGCATCCGCGGTAGTGCTCATGATTCCTCCGCTCGTCATCTTCCTTATTGCACAGAGTAACGTTATGGAGACCATGGCGAACTCCGGTATGAAGGACTAATAGACAACCAACATGATAGACTATGAAAAGGAATAGGGTGATAAGCGGTGACGAGTATACATATTAAGAAAGCACTTTGTGTACTCCTTGCGGCACTCATGGCCTGCTCAGTGATGGCAGCCGGAGTGGTCGCAGAGGGCCCGTACACATCGTACAACTACGACGCATGGGGAACTGCGGTGCCGTCGCAGAACGGATACATCGTAAGTGACACCATAACCGGAGCGGACATGGGCTTAGACCAGCTTTCGGACCCCGAAAGCCCACTGTTCATCAGCGAGGACGAACCCGCGGAGCTAAGCGATGCAAAGGACTTCTTCCTTTCTCCGAACAACGAGTTCTTCATCGTTGATACCGGCAACAACAGAATTTTAAGAACAGACGTCAACTTCAACCTTATAGCGTGCTACAAGACGTTCACCGGCAGTAGCCTCACGGAGGAATATACCGCCTCGGACGGAAGCACAGCCACAAGAGAAGTGACAGACCTCAAGTCTCCTTACGGAATCTTTGTTGACGAGGACGACATCATGTACATCGCCGACAGAGATAACCAAAGAGTCGTCAAGGCGGGATTTGACTGCAAGATCATCACCGAGTACACAAGACCCGATACCGAGCTTTACGATTCGGTTTCGTTCTACTGCACAAAGGTGCTTGTAGACTCGGCAAAGAACGTTTACGTCATCTGCCCCGCCGTAAACAAGGGAGCTATAATGTTCTCCCCATCCGGAGCTTTCACCGGATTCTACGGAGCAAACAGGGTTGAGGTTACCGCAGAGGTAATAAGAAATAAGATCTGGAGAAGGTTCGCATCGGAATCTCAGGCGGCGTCTCTTACAAGAGCTACCCCTGTTGAGTATGCAAACTTCGACATAGACGATGAAGGATTTATCTACACCGTCACAGAGGTTGCAAACGTGTCAACCGACGCGGTCAAGAAACTCAACCCCGCAGGATCGAACATCCTTGAGCTGACCACAAACGCATCAGACCTTGTGTTCGGCGACCAGGAGACGGTTACATACTCCGGCACAACATACGCCACAAGACTTACCGACATATCAATAGGTACTAACGGACTTATAAACATCCTCGACTACACCTCGGGACGCATATTCCAGTATGACAGAGAGTGCAACCTTTTGTTCATATTCGGATGCGACCAGGAGGCGCAAAGAGGCGGATTTGACAACCCGAACGCCATAGAGTGCCTTGACAACTACGTCTACATTCTCGACGGACGAAACGACGATATAACCGTGTTTGAGGAAACGCTCTTCGGAGCATACGTCCACGAAGCTGCCGAGCTGTTCAACAGAGGACTTTACGAGGAATCCGTTGAGTATTGGGAAGAGGTTCTCAAGAGAGACGGCAACTACAACATGGCATACGTCGCACTCGGCAGAGCATACCTCAACCGCGACGAGTATGACATAGCTATAGAGTACTTCAAGCTTGCATACCAGGACGAGGACTACGACAGAGCGTTTGAGTCGCAGCGCAAGGAAATGCTCAGAAGAAACTTCACGCCGATAGCGATAGTCGTGATAATTATAATAATCGCGCTCATCATAATCGGCATGCTCAAGAAGAGGGGCAAGATACCTAAGAAACTGATATCCACATTCTTAGGCTGGCTGTCAAAGAAGATAAAACTCCTGTGGCAAAAACTCAAGCCTAAGATAGCGCAGGCTGTCGAAAAGATTAGAAGCATTGCGAAGGGAGGAAACAAGAAATGATCTATGATATGACCCCCGTGCAGTGGCTGAAATACGTGATATTCCACCCTATCGAAGGTTACGAGGATATGAGGTGGAAGAAGCAAGGCTCGCTGAAAATATCGGCGGTAATAGTGTTCTTCCTCTTTGTAGCTCAGGTCTTTAACGCGAGATTCGGAGGCTTTGCGTACAACATGCAAGCGTATTCAGACGTGTTCAACGTCGTCCCGATTCTCGTGCAGAGCGTTGTTTACTACATCACGTGGGTGGTTGCGAACTGGTCGTTCTGTACACTGCTCGACGGCGAGGGAAACATGCGCAGAATTGCGGTTTACTCCGCATACGCTCTTGTTCCGTACATCGTGGGAAGCATAGTTTCAACTATCATATCCTACTTTGTAACACTCGATGAATCCATTTGGGTCACAGCAGCGTCCCAGATTGGACTTTGGTGGTCGGTAATTCTGATGCTGTTCGGAATGAAGGCATGCCACCAGTACACATTCACAAAGACAATTGTCTGCATTATCTTGACTGTAATCGGTATGCTGCTGATTTTGTTCCTGCTTGTACTGCTTATGTCACTGTTCCAGCAGGTATGGCTCTTCTTCTACACAATCTACACCGAGATTTTGTACAGAATAAGAAGCTGACGTGCAGAAAGTGAGGTATTATGAAAAAAAGTAATATTTTCAGACTTATCGCCGGTCTGCTCATAGTGGCAATGCTCGCGTCCATATCGGTGTTCCCGCTGGCTGCGGACGAAAATCCGGCGGACGGCGCAGTGACCGAATCGCAGACCGAGCAAACTGAGGAACCTGCGGATTCCGAGACGCCTGCGGACACCGAGGAACCTGCGGATTCCGAGGAACCTGTGGATTCCGAGGAACCTGTGGATTCCGAGACGCCTGCGGACACCGAGGAACCTGCGGACACTGAGGAACCTGCGGATTCCGAGGCGCCTGCGGACACTGAAGAGCCGGCAGACGATTCCTCCGAGGAAGAGGAGGAAGAGGAAGAAGAGGAAGTCGAGTATCTCACCGATGAGCAAGCGCTTGCAAGAAGCACGCTCATAGCTGAAAACGACACCCTTGAGCTGTATCTTGACGAAGAGTACGAAAGAGTAGGACTTTACGTCAAGGAGTCGGGATTTGTTCACTGGACCAACTGCGTAAACGCGCTTTTAGACGACGCGACCAGCAAGCCGCCGACGCTCAAGACAAGGCTTTCAAACCTGGCCGTGAGATACGGAAACGCAACAGACCGTACTCAGAATGCGGCGAGCTACAACTACTCATACAGAGAGTCTACCGAGCAGGGCACGACGACATACGAGCTTGAGGAAAACGGCGTTAAGATAACCTATTACTTCAGCTCGGTTCATGCATACGTTCCGCTTCACCTCACACTTTGTGACGGATACCTTGAGGCAACGATATACACAGACGAAATCGACGAGGTTGACGGCTATGTTGAAGGCGTAAACGCCGAGGAATCCGACACCGACGTTATAATTCTCACCGAAATATCCATGCTGCCCTTCATGAGCGCAGCGGGCGGCGATGAGACGGGATACATGATAATCCCCGACGGCTCGGGAGCGGTTATAAACCTCAACAACGGCAAGACCAACTACGCAAACTACTCTTCAACCCTTTACGGCAACGACGTTACAAGGGTAAGAGAGCTTAAAGCGGACGAGACCGAGCAGGCAACCCTCCCCGTTTTGGCGATGGTAAGGGGAAACAACGGACTTGTCATGGTTGCCACCGACGGCGATGAATTTGCAACCGTAAATGCAGCCGTTGCATACAACACCAGCGAACAGGGCGGATACAACCACTGCTACTTCTCGTTCATACTCCGTTCTACCGACGAGTACAACATGGCAGGTCAGTCAAACATCCTGGTGTTTGAAAGAGGAGACGGCTCGATACCTGTTGACAAGCTCTCCGTAAGATACTACCCCGTAACTTCCGAAAACGAAGTAGTTGACTACACCGAAGTAGCGGAAGTGTACAGAAACTACCTCATTGAAGAAGAGGGTCTTACAAATACAACCAAGAGCGACTACGCTCCGCTGTTCGTAGATTTCTACGGCGGAACGCTCAAGTCAAAATCCATCCTCGGCATACCGATAGACATAAAGACTGCGTTCACAACATTTGAGCAGGCTGTTGAAATTACAACAGAGCTTATGGACCTCGGCGTAACCGACATGGTCATCAACTATAACGACTGGTCGAGCGATTCTATGTCCGGAAAGATAGACACCGGCGACTCCGTGGCGGCATGCTTGGGAGGCAAGGGCGACTACGAGGACATGATAGAGTTCTTCAACGAGAACGGACTTGAGTATTACGGCTCGCTTGACAGCTACACATTCACATCTAACGGAAACGGCTTCTTGACGCTGTTTGACACCGCGTACAGAATATCAAAGTCATACGCAAGACCGTATGAGTACAACATAGCTTACGGCACACCCGAGCCGGGAGTTGCACCCGCTCTGCTTGCTCCTAAGTCAATCCCCGACCTTGCGGAAAAGGTGGCTAAGAACTTAAGCAAGTTTGAAGGCGTGGGAGCGGGACTCGGTTCCTTCTCAACAAAGCTGTGGTCTGACTACTCAACAAAGAACGCGACGAACCGCACCGTCACCGCTCAGTACATCAAGGACTTCTACCAGCTCGTCAAGGACAGCACCGGAAGCATTATAGCCGATGCGCCCAACGCATACGTAATTCCGTATGCCGACAGGATAAAGAATGTTCCGCTTGACTCAAGCCAGTTCAAGATCACAGACCTTGATATACCGTTTGTACAGATGGTTCTACACGGATACGTTCCCTACTCCACCGAAGCCATAAACAGCTTGGCAGAGTCTAAGGAGATGTTCTTAAAGGCAATAGCCGCAGGATCCAACATACAGTATGACTTCATTTACAGCTCTGCCACAGAGCTTAACAACACCGATTATGTGGGTCTTTACTACGCAACATACGAAGGATGGCTCGACGAGTGCATAGGCGAGTATAAGCTTGCTAAGGAAGTGCTTGCTCCCGTGTCAGACGCGTTGATGGTAGGCTACGAAGTAGACGGCTCGGTTATCACAACCACCTATGACAACGGCTACGTGACGACCGTAAACCTCGAGACCGGAGAGATAACCGCAGACGGCAACACATACAACTATTCAGATTACGTTGACGAAGGAGGCTTGGTATAATGGCTGAAGCAGCAGTAAAAGCCGCAAAGGCGGTAAAGGCGCCAAAGGCCGCAAAAGCCCCTAAGGCACCAAAGGAACCTAAGGTAAAAGGTCTTAAGATACCTTACGAAAGGCGAAAGGCACTTTACGGATACGGATTCTTGGCGATATGGATAATAGGTACGCTGTACTTCTTTATCAGACCTCTGATTACATCGTTTTGGTACTCTTTAAACAAGACGACCGTAACGATAGGTCAGATGAGCACGGAGTTCATAGGAATCCAAAACTACATTGACACATTCACAAAGGATACCGATTATACCGAGGCGCTCTTGACGGTGCTCAAGGACACCCTTTGGAAGACTCCTATAATCATAATCTTCTCGATACTCATAGCGGTAATCCTCAACCAGAAGTTCAGAGGAAGAACGTTTGCACGTGCAGTATTCTTCCTGCCGGTTATCATAGCGACAGGACCGGTTATAAGCATCATAAACGGCGATATGGATACCTCCGGTTATTCCGGCGGAGCAGATCAGTTCTCAACCATGTTTGAAACGGATATGGCGGGCGCGCTGCTGAGGTTCTTAGGAGTGTATAATATAAGCGACTCGGTGACCGAGCTGATATCTTTGGTCACAAGCGATATATTCAACCTCGTTTGGAACTCGGGTATTCAGATAATCATCTTCCTTGCGGCTTTGCAGAACATCCCGTTCTCCGCAAAGGAGGCGGCACAGATAGAGGGCGCTACATCGTGGGAGTTCTTCTGGAAGATAACCCTTCCTTACATCAGCCCCATGATAGTTGCAAACCTCATCTACACAATCATCGACTCCTTTATTGATACGACTAACGGAGTTATGGAGCTTGTTCTGGAACAGGCGTCGGCTTGGAACTATGGTTACTCGGCGGCTATGGCGTGGGCATACTTCCTTATAGTAATTCTTGCCCTTTGCATAGTCCTGCCGATAGTAAACAAGTTCGTTTACTACGAAGTATAAAGGGGGGATACGAATGGCAACCGCAAAAGAAGAAAGACAGTTTGCAAAGGAACGCGCAAAGCACCTTAAAGAAAAGACTAAAGCGTATAAGGCGGCCAAAAAAGCCGGAACGCTTGACGCAAGGCAGCTTGCTCCCGAGCATCTAAGATACCTCCGCCGTAAAAGGCTCCTTGAAAAGGTCTGGCCTATATGCAGATTCCTCATACTCTTCGGACTCTGCTTCGTAATCCTCTATCCTCTTATCTACATGCTGTCTACGGCGTTCAGACCGTCGGTTCAGATGACAGACCCCNNTCATCTGGCTGCCTAAGTCCTTCACCATCAGCAATGTCGTTGACGTGTGGGATGTAATGAAATTCGGCCCGACGCTTTTGAACACGCTGAAGATAAACATAGTCTGCTCACTGCTCTCGGTTGTCGTATGCGCCATCACGGGCTACGGCTTCGCAAGATTCAACTTCAAGGGCAAGGCGATAATGTTTGCAATAGTTATCATGCAGATCATAGTTCCTCCGCAGATAACGACCATACCCCTTTACCTTCAGTGGGCGTTCTTTAAGTTCTTCGGACTTACAGAGGTGGCGTTCTCGGCAGGCGCGAGCACATTCTTGGGCATGACTATTCAGACATCCACCGACCAGCTCAGCCACTATGTATCGCTTATAGATAACCCCGTTGTAATGTACGCACCCGCGGTGTTTGCAAACGGTATAAGAGCGGGACTCTTCATCCTGATATTCAGGCAGTTCTTTAAGGGACTTCCCAAAGAGCTTGAGGACGCCGCATACCTCGACGGCTGCGGCCCGTTCAAGACGTTTGTCAAGGTAATGGTGCCTAACGCATCGTCGGCGTTCCTGACGGTATTCCTGTTCTCAATCGTTTGGTACTGGAACGACTACTACATCAGTTCGACGTTCTTCAAAAACAACGATACGGTAGCTACAATGCTGCGAAAACTTTCGACAAGACTTGACAGCCAGCTGTTTAGAAACACTCAGGTGGGAACGCGGCGTAAGATTGTTTGGCTTGAGGCGGGATGCCTTCTGTCAATAGCGCCTATCCTGATAATGTACGTGTTCCTGCAACGGTACTTCACGGAAGGTCTTGAGAGATCGGGTCTCGTAGGATAACACATGAAGCGCATGCAGTGTGCGCAGCATGATAAGCCGGCAATCGGGCTTAGCGCTTTGCGCGGCATTTCGAGCCGCACACGGCATGACAGATGAAAAGATAATTTTCGGTCGGGCAGGCTAAAACCTGCCCGATTTTTTCGCCCTGTATAAATACTCATAGTATAATCTATGGTGGCGCATACAAAGCGTAATCATTAAAAATGCCGCGTTTTAAGGGTAGCGGCGGCACGGGGTTGAAAAGGGGGTCGGGATATGGTATATTTGTTGCATCAAAAGACGAACAAGGGCAGGAATAAGAGCACTTGAAAACGAGCCGGAAGCTTGTGAATTGGGAGGACTTAAAACATGAAAACAACTCGTACAGAGGCAGCGGGAAGAGTGAACGTAAAGGCGATGACGCTTACAGCCGTTTGCGCGGCGATAATATGCGTAATTGCGCCGTGGCAGATACCTGTAGGAGCAGTGCCGATAACGCTTGCAACCTTTGCAGTGTATATGATTTCAGCCGTGACGGGGCCGATAAGGGCTACCGCCGCCGTGGCGATATATATACTTTTGGGAAGCGTCGGAGTGCCGGTGTTCGCCGGATTCAAGGGCGGCTTTAACGCAGTGGCGGGCGTCACAGGCGGATATATAATCGGATACCTGCCGTGCGCGTTCATAATCGGCTTGCTCTGTTCCAAAATATCCTCGGGAAAGACGTCCAAGGCGAGATTTTGGGTGTATCCCGCGTCAATGGCCGTGGGAACCGTCCTGCTGTACGCCGTGGGTACGGCGTGGTACTGCATAGCTGCGGGGGTGGAGCTTGCTCCTGCACTGGCGGCATGCGTTTTCCCTTTTATACCTTTGGACATAGTTAAAATAGCGGCGGCGTCCATCCTTTGCGCAAGGATAGCGCCCGCGCTGGACAGAATAAAATGAGGCGCGCGGGTCTATCGGCGGCATGCGTTGCCCTTTGCCTGGCATGCACAGCCCTGTCCTCCTGCGCGTCGAGCGGTGAAACATCCCAAACCGGCACGGTGGGGATTTACACTGCCGAGCAGACGAGCGCATCAGCTGCCGACGAATCATCCGTGCCGCCGCAGACAACCGCTCAGCAGACGGAGCCGGCTGTGAGCGCGCCCTTGCCGCATTACTCCGAGACGGATATAGGCGAAACGGAGTACGAACCGCAGGAGTGCAGCGTGCTGTACGAGGCGGAAAGCGGCACCTTGAGCGGATACGCCGCGGCGGCCTCCGCAAGGAGCGGGTATTCCGGCGACGGATACGTCAGCGGCATTTCTCTGCCGGACAGCAAGCTCACTATAGAGCTTGAAATTGATTCCCCACAGCACTACTCAATAACCGTCTGCGCGGCGTCCGATTCGCCGGTAGAAGGCGTTTTGTACGTGGACGGGCTTGCAAGGGGACGACTGTACATATCGGGAAGCGGCGAGTTTGAGGCGGTCAAGTATGAAAACATATACTTAAAGCCGGACAGCGCCGTGCTGAGCATAGAAGAGCTTACCGGCGAGTGCGATGTGGATTTTGTGCTGCTTGAAAACAGCGCTGAGATATATGAACACGATTACAGCGTTATGGGCGAGCTGTGCTCCGAAAATTCCTCCGACAGCGCCGCAAGGCTTTATAAATACCTCTGCGAGATGTACGGTGAGGAGACCTTGAGCGGCCAGCAGTGCACCCAGGGCTCAAATGCCGAGATTGAAGCCGTTGCGGGCGTGACGGGAAGATACCCCGCCATACGTTTCGGGGAGCTTATGGGCTACTCCGCCGACGTCGATACGGGGGACATAGAGCTTGCAATGGAGTATGCAGCCGACGGCGGAATAGTGGGATACGTGTGGAACTGGATGCAAAACGGCTCCTGCTATGCGGACAAGTCGGGATTTTTGCTTCCAAACGCCGTTACGGATGAGGATGTGTCCCAAATGTCGCCCGACGAGCTGTCGGAGGCGCTTGAGGACGAGAGGATAAGTCCGGAGGCGTACGCCGTGATAGACGGCATAGATAAAATAGCTGCCCAGCTTAAAAGACTTGCCGACGCGGACATACCGGTTCTGTTCAGACCTCTGCCGCAGGCGGGAAACTCTGATTTTTGGTGGAACTCCGACAGGGAAAGCTACCTTTGGCTTTACGAAACAATATACCAAAGACTTGAGGATTACCATCAGCTTGACAACCTGATATGGGTGTGGAGCGCATACGACACCGAATGGTACGTCGGCGACGACATGTGCGACATAGTTTCACTCGACATATACGATTTCAGCCACGAGGCGTGGGATAACCAAAGCTACATCACCGCAATGCTCCGGCTGTACGAGCTGTTCGGCTCAAAGCCGCTTGCCATCAGCGAGTGCAACGTTCTCCCGGCGCCTGCAAACATGGTCAGAGACAACGCCATGTGGCTCTACACATCCGTGTGGTCGGGCGAGTATACTCTCGGCGAAACCGGCGGACTGTCGTATGATTACATCTCGGAGGCGGAGTGGATAGTCTTTTATAACTGCTCGGCTGTCATCGCCAAAGACGAGCTGAATCAATAATGTGTTGCAGTTCACATTTCAGAAACAAAATATCTTAAAAAATATTACACCGCAAATTGTGCATTTTGCGGTGTAAACTCTTGTACAGGACAAATTTTTTTGGTATGATTAATGTCAGCGAATTAGCACGACACAAGCACGATGCGTGCGGAAACTGCGTGCAAAGACCAAAGAAAGGAACGTATTTATGAAGATAAAGAAAGCTTTATTACTCATAACTGCCGCGGCGGTTTCGGCTGCCTGTTTAAGCGGATGCTATTTTCTTCCCGATGAAGAGGAGGTATACGATCCGCCGGTTGTAAACGCGAGCGAGGTTTCATACACCACCACCACCGCTCAGCTCAAGGACCTTGTAAAGCAGGTTGTGTCTGCGGGAACCATCACCTCGGGAACCCAGTCTGACGCGAGATTTACTGAGTACGGCGGAAACATAAAGCAGGTATACGTTGCCGCGGGAGACACCGTCGAGCAGGGACAGCTCTTAGCGGAGATAGAGACGTATGAGCTTGACCAGGAGATAACCATAAAGGAGCTTGAGCTTGAGCGCGAGAAGTTAGAGTATGCCATTGCTGTCGAGCAAAACGAGTCGATAAACGTGCAGAGCAAGGAGCAGCTCGATATAGACCTCATGCAAAACGAGCTTGACAAGCTTTACGCCGAGAAGGAAGCGTCCTACCTTTACGCCGAGGTTTCGGGAACGGTTTCTTATGTAAAGACGCTGTCCCCCGGCGACTGGGTGAATGCGGGCGAGGTTTTGGTTACGATTATAGACATAACCGACCTGTATATAGACATAAGCCCCACGACGGAGGTAGCCGAGTTCTTAATCGGCAGACCGATAACCATAAGATACGACGGCAACTACTATGACGGCGAAATAGTGTCTAACAAGTCGGGACAGCAGTGGGACCCCGAAACCGAGTCTATGCTTGTAGACGAGGCAGGGGAGCCGATAACCGTTGAAAGAGGAGACGGCGTAAGAGTGGCGTTTAAGGATTCCATACCCGAGTCGTCGGCCGTGGGAAATATAGCGGACGCAGTTTTGGTGCTGGACAGCCGTGAAAACGTAATAGTCATATCTGCAAACCTTGTTAAGACGGTAAACGGTCAGGACGTCGTATACGTGTTTAAGGATAATGAAAGAGTGCAGACGCCTGTGACCCTGGGACTTCAGAGCGGATCTTCTGTTGAGATCACCTCCGGCCTCGAAGTGGGCGACGAGATAATAATCAGATAAGCCCTATTCGGCGCAAGATTCAAGTACAGGAGAACAGGAGGGGAGAAAATGCTCACTTTATTGCTCAGAAAAATGCGCAATACAAAGTGGATGGTCATCTGCCTTTTAATAGGATTTGTAATGGCTACGGCGATGACCAGTACCATTCCCATATACATGCATGCATCCTTGCAGAGAATGCTCTTAAAGGATATGCAGGCGTATCAGGAGGAAAACAACGAATACCCCGGAGTGTACGCAGTTTCAAAGACGATAGTCAGCGGAACTAATGCCGTAGACCAAAGAAATACGGTAAACACGGTGTATTCACGGGCGGCAGACCGCTTTAACAACTTGTTCGTGCCGTTTTTGTCCTATAAGTGCTATACGTCCGATCCGTATCTTTACGTGCCGGACTTTGAGTCGGATGAGCTTGCAATGCTCAAGCTCGGCGGCATGACCGATATAGGCGATCACATAACAATAGTAAACGGAAGAATGTTTAACCCCGGACTGAACGAGAACGGAGCTTACGAGGTAATATCCACCGAGATAGCGCTTCAAAACTCTCAGCTCGTTTTGGGCGAGACATATAACGTCACAAACATATTCAGCCCGGGCGACACCATAAAGATAGAGGTTGTCGGAACGTTCGACGTCGCAAGCGAAACGGATACATACTGGTCGGAGGGCATGTCTGACTACGACAACACGTTCTTTGTAGACTTCACCACCCTCACCGATGAAATAATAATGACGGGCGTCGTAAGCCTCAGCCAGGTTGACTGCCGCTTCGTCATAGACTATCAGAACATGGACATGAACGTCATAGAGCATGTCCAGAACGCATTTGAAAGCCAGGCGGAGGCATATAAAGAGGAGAACTGCACCTTTACCGTTCCCGCTCAGGAGATACTTGCCTCCTACGCCGAAAAGGCCTCTCAGCTCCGCTATATACTTCTCATGCTCGACATACCGGTAGTTATAATGCTTATATTCTACCTGTTCATGGTGTCGCAGCTGAACATCGAATCGGAAAGAAACGAAATAGCGATGCTCAAGTCAAGAGGCGCATCGTCGTGGCAGATAATAAGAATCTATGCCTACGAGACGCTTATCTTGGGCGCGGGAGCGGCTATAATAGGACCGTTTGTCGGATTGGGACTTTGCGGAATACTCGGAGTTTCAAACGGATTCTTGGAGTTTGTCAACCGCCCGTCCCTGAACGCAAAATTGTCTCTGGCGGCGTTTGCGTACGCAATCATCGCCGTTGCGGTGTTCTTTGTGGCAACGCTTGTTCCGGTTGTGCCCGCATCGAGAGTGACTATCGTCGAGCATAAGCAGAGCAAAGCGCATAAGAGAAAGAAGCCACTGTGGCAAAGAGCGTACCTCGACTTTATCATGGCAATACTGCCGGTTGTTTGGCTGTGGTGGCACAACAGACAGGAGCAGATACTCATAGAGCAGGGCGTCACGGACACCTCCACTACCATGAACCCGCTGATGTTCACCGCGTCTACACTCTTTATACTCGGCGTCGGACTCATCTGCGTAAGACTTTACCCCTACCTCATAAGGCTTGTGTACCTGATAGGCAGAAAGAGATGGTCTCCCGCTGCGTACATATCCCTTAACAACATAAGCCGCTCGTCTACCGGCAGAGAAAGATTTATAATGATCTTCCTCATACTCACCGTCGCGCTCGGCATATTCTCCGCAAACACCGCAAGGGCGATAAACCGCAACACCGAGGAGCGAATAAGATACAACCTCGGCGCGGATGTCGTGCTTGAGGAGTCGTGGCGATACGCAAGAGTGCCGGAGGTCGATGAGGACGGCAACGAGGTAATAGAGGCGCAGTACTTTGAGCCTGACTTCAGCGTGTATGAGGACCTTGCGGGAGTTGAAACAGCAACGCCCGTGTTCAAGAGGGACTCGGTGCAGCTTGAGTATAACGACTCGACGCAGGTCGGAGCGCAGATAATGACTATCGTACCCGATAAATTCGCGCAGGTCTGCTGGTTCAGAAACGGACTTTTGCCCACGCATATAAACAACTACATAAACGCACTTGCGGAATGCGTTGACGGAGTTATAGTCTCCTCGTCATATCAGGAAAAGACGGGACTTAAGCTCGGCGACGTAATTCAGGTCAAGTGGGGTCAGAACGAATGGTTCGAGGCAACGGTCGTCGCAGTGGTTGACTACTGGCCGAGCATTAACCCTTACGAGAAGAACTCTCAGGGTGAATACCGCGACTTCGTAATCATGAACTACGACTACGTAAACATCCAAACAAAACTTGAGCCGTATGAGGTGTGGATGAAACTTGAGGACGGCGCAACCGTCGAGGACTTCTACAACTCGATATCCGACTCCGATATAGTCGCAATAAGACTTGACGTCGCGTCTCAGCTCATCACATCCTCAAAGACCGACGCTATGCTTCAGGGCGTAAACGGAGCGCTCACCTTAGGATTCATAACCATAATGGCTCTGTGCTTCATAGGATTTATAATCTACTGGATACTCTCGATAAAGGGCAGGACGCTGCAGTTCGGTATACTCAGGGCTATGGGTATGTCCTTCAGAGAGATAATAGCCATGATAATCTATGAGCAGGTGCTTGTCTCGGGAGTTTCAATATTCCTGTCCATAATAATAGGCGGCGTGGCGTCAGATCTGTTCGTCCCGCTGTTCCAGGTGCTGTACAACGTGACGGATCAGGTGCCGCCCTTCGTGGTCATCTCGCAAAGATCCGACTACATCAAGCTGTACTGCATAGTGCTTGTAATGCTGCTGGTCGGCTTTGTCGTGATAGCTCGACTGATCAAGTCGATAAATATCAACAAGGCTCTCAAGCTCGGCGAGGATTGATCCCGCATTCAAACAGCTTTATTCACAGGCTTTGTCTGAAAAGGGGTTAACGCCTGGTTTGCCATACGCTAACCCCGAATAACTGAAATGCCGCCTCAGCTGCGGTCAAGAATACAAAAAATAAGAGTGCGTTAATACAAAAAGTATTTTCGCACTCTTATTTTACGAATAGGAGAATAAAGTTGTATGCTAATCAGTTCAGTCGTCCGCGATGTATATGTCGCGAATGACCTTTGCGCAGCCGAACATGTAAAACTGCGCGGGATCGGCCGCTCTCATGGTTTTCAGAAAGTCTCGGTACTCGTCTGCGCTCTCAAACAAAACCGGCAGCGTGCCGTCAAGGCTGCAAAAGTCATCGCCGAAACGCTCGACCATTGCGCTGTCTGCGCAAACGCCTATGCCCAAGACGTCGCGCTCGCTTATGCAGCACTCGCGGGATATTTGCTGAATCAGCTTTTTAATTACATCGAATATGCTGCTTTTTGTGTCGCTGTCCGACACATAGTAAAGCCGCTTTGCAATGGTGTCGCCCTTTACGGTGGTGAGACCTACGCTGACAACGCCGCCGCACACTCCGACCCCGAAGGCAAACTTGTAAGATATGTTCACGTCGAGAAGGACGTGCTTTCTGCCCTTGCCGGTGCGCTGCTGATATCCCGTCTCATAAATCACACCCTGCTCGCACAGCGTCGCCGAAACCGCCGTGACGCCGGAGTTTGACGAGCCTATTTGCTCAGCAAGCTCAGCTCTGGACATCGGGCCGCTGTGAAGCAGTGCTTTTAGAATTTTTGCCCTTATTTTCATCGTCTTTATCCTTGAGTTTGTCCTTTTCGTCGTTTCGCTTTATCTCAAACCAGAACGCAGAGCCGCTGCCGACTTCGCTTGAAACACCGAACCTGAACTTGTGCAGCTCAAGCAGCTCCTTGACTATGGAAAGTCCCAAGCCGCTTCCCACAACGTCCCGCTTTGTCCTCTCGTCGCGGTAGTACCTGTCGAAAATGAGCGGGAGCTTTTCTTTTTCGATGCCCACGCCGAAGTCGCGGACTTCTATCCTCGTCGCTCCGGGGATGTTAATCTGCCGCACTATTATCCTGCGCGAGTCGCCGGAATAGTTTACGGCATTGTTTATGAAGTTGTACATAACCTGCTTGAGCTTGCCGAGATCCGCATAAAGTATGACGTCCTCGTCCGCCTCAAGTATGAACTCAAAGCCCTTTTGCTCTGACAGCACCTGATACTTTGAAAGCACGCTTTTAAGGAAGTCGTGGCACGAAAAACTCGTCTTGTGCAGCTCGGTCTTGCCGCTTTGCAGCTTTGACAGCTCCAAAAGCCCGTTTACAAGCTCCGAAAGGCGGTTCGTCTCGTCGATGATGACGCCGAGGTGCTCGTTTCTCTTTTCAGGGTTGTCGCCCGAAATGTCCCTTATCATCTCCGCATACGCGCGTATCATCGTCAGCGGGGTTCTCAGGTCGTGCGATACGTTTGCTATAAGCTCGTTTCTCAGGCGGTCAACCTTTGATATCTCGTCCGCGGCGTAGTTAAGCGTGTCCGCAAGCTCGTTAATCTCGTGGTAAGAGCCTTTGTTGAAGCGGGTGGAGTAGTCGCCCATTGCAAGCCTGTTTGCCGACGCGGTGATGTGGGTAAACGGCTCCGACAGCCTCTTTGAAAGCAGCACGGTTATAAACAGCGCTATAAAGAAGGTCAGAAGCGTTATGAACACAAACTGCTCCCTTATTATCTCCGCCGTGGCGTTTATCGGCTCAAGCGATGTGTTTACAAATATCAGATACCCCGGGGTGTTTATTTTCGGCGAGCTTAAAACGGCGCCGTATAAAAGCTCCGTGGTGCCGAACCTCTCGTTTTGAAACGTCTTGAACAGCCGGTGCTCATAGCTTTGAAGCAGCTCGTTGCGGTAGCCGAAAAGCATGTAGCCATCGTTGCTGGTTATGACCGAGTATCCGCCCATAAAGTCTGATACCGCAACCTCGTTTCCGTTCCAGTCGGTGACGGCAATCGTCATGCCGTTTTCATACGCTAAGTCCTCTACAAGAGAACGTATCGCCGTGGGGTCGTCATCGTCAAAGTTTAAACTGATTTTTGTGCTCACCTTTACGATCTTTCTTCTCATGGAGAACTCGTAGTATTGGTTGAGCGTTGCAACCTGAAACACCCATATGAGCATGAGTATCGCCGCGGTAAACATCGAAAAGTAAAACCATATGGTGGAGCGCAGCGTCGGCGCACGCTCCGCCTTTACCTCGGCTTTTGCCGCCTTTGCGTCGGCAGACTGCTTGCGGGACTCGTCGTGGCTTACACGCGCGCTTTCAGCCGCCTGCTGCTTTTTTGCCTCTCTTTCGGCCTTTGACTCGTCGTATTTTTTCTCGCAGGAGTCAAAAAAGCCTTTGATTTTGCTGCCGAGTCCGCATACCCGTTCCTTAAAACTGCGGGAATTATGACTTGATGTTGTCAAACTTATACCCCATTCCTCTTAACGTGACTATCAGGTCACGGTACGGACCGAGGCTGTTTCTGAGCATCTTTATGTGTGTGTCTACGGTTCTGTCGTCGCCGTAGAAGTCAAATCCCCACACCTCCTCAAGCAGCCTCTCTCTTGACATGGCTATATTCATGTTTTTTGCTAAGAAGAAAAGTATGTCGTATTCCTTTGGGGTCATCTGAACCTTTTTGCCGTCTATGAGAACCTCTCTTGCGGCAAAGTTTATCTCAAGACCCTTGTAGCGCAAAACGTCCTCCGTCTTAGGCGGCGTCTGGCGTTTTATTGCGACCTTTATCCTCGCCATAAGCTCCTTGGGCGAAAACGGCTTTACGACGTAGTCGTCTATGCCGACCTCGAACCCGAACAGCTTGTCGTATTCCTCGCCCCTCGCGGAAAGCATTATAACCGGCGTGGAGCACAGCTTTTTAATCTCCTTGCATGCGGAGTATCCGTCAAGCCTCGGCATCATGATGTCCATCACAATGCAGTCAAAGCCCTCCTTCGAGTTCTTGACCTTCTCTATGGCCTGCATACCGTCCGCCGCTTCTTCAACCTCGTACCCCTCAAACAGGGCGTACTCCTTGACGACCTCTCTTATCTTTTCTTCATCGTCTACAATCAAAAGTCTTGGCACTTTAAATCATCCCCTCTTGAAATATTATAATTCACTTTGATTATAAAGTTTATTTGTGTCCGAAATATGAAATCTTTCGGATAATTTTATGATTTTAAACCGCGCGCTTGTTATTCGACAAATGCTGTGCTATCATTTATTCATAAAAAAGTTTAAATGCACGGAAAAGGAGCGGTTTTTATGATAAGAAGAGCGGCAGCGGTCGACGTGGATAAGGTCATAAAGCTTTTGCATGAGGTTTTGGACATCCATTACGACATACGCCCCGATTTGTACAACAAAAACGCGACAAAGTACAGCCGCGATGAGCTGCTTAAAATGTTTGAGTGCGACAGACTGCCGGTGTTTGTGTATGACGACGGCGGAGATATAAAGGGCTATGCCTTCTGCGAGCTGAAGGACTGCAGCGGCTCCACCGGCTTAAAACCGATACTTTCGCTGTATATAGACGATTTGTGCGTGGACCGCAGCTGCCGCGGACAGCGCATAGGAAAGGCGCTCTTTGAGTATGTAAAGGAGTTTGCCCGCAGCAAGGGCTGCTATAACATCACCCTCTGCGTTTGGGAGGGAAACGACCCCGCAAGGGCGTTTTACGACGCCATGGGCATGAGCGTCCAAAAGACGGTCATGGAGACCGTGCTCACGCAGCCCGAGGACAACAAGGAGAGAAGCTGACATGATTATAGGCATGATAGTCGCAATAGCGGACGAAATATACGCCATGCTGGATGAGTGCGGCGAGCCGGAGTGGGATAAAGACGACTGCGGAATAAAAATAAGAAAGTACAGCCTTGACGCCGCCGAGCTTTACGTGGCTCACAGCGGAGCGGGACAGGTGTATGCAGCCGCCGCAACGCAGCTGCTGATCTCAAAGTACGGCGCGGAGCTGATAGTAAACTTCGGGATTTGCGGGGGACTTACGCCCGACATGGCGCTTTGCAGAACATGCGTGGTGAAAAGCGTGGTGCATTACGACTTTGACACGTCGGCGGTGGACGGCTGCGAGGCGGGAAGGCATCTTGAATACCCGAGCGTGTACATACCCGCAGACGAGCGGCTGGTAGGGCTTGCGCTTAAAACCGACGGCAGCATGTCCGCCGTGATATGCGCGTCGGGAGATACGTTTATTGACAAGCCGGAGCAAAAGCATGCGCTGGCTCAAATGTACGGCGCAAAGATATGCGAAATGGAGGCGGCGGGAATACTTCTCACCGCAAACCGCTGCGGCGTTCCCGCACTGCTTGTAAAGGCGGTTTCGGACAGCATGGGCGGCGGGGCGCAGGAGTTTAAGAGGATGGCCTCCGAGTCTGCGCGCGCGTGCATACAGGTGGTGCTAAGGCTTATAAACGCCGTTTCAAATAAATAAAGAAAATAAATACGTAAGGGGGATTTTTCATGACCACATTGGGCGAGCGACTTAAAAAGGCGAGAAAAAGAGTGGGAATGTCTCAGGCACAGGTGCATGCCGCTACGGGAATAAGCGACAAGGCGCTTTCAAGGTACGAAAACAATTCGTCCTACCCAAATCCCGAGGCGCTCCAAAAGCTCAGCAGACTTTATGACGTTTCGAGCGAGTACATTCTCGGGCTGACCGAGGATATGGGCAGCTCCGCCGCATCCGCTGCGGCTGCTTATGCCGCGGAGAACATGGTGGGCATGGCTGACCATAAGAGCAGCGCATCCCGCCTGATAAGCTTTATAGAGGAAAGCCCCTCAAAGTTTCACGCCGTCTCAAACGTCTGCATACGCTTGGCGAACGACGGCTTTGAGGAGCTGAAGGAAGGCGAGCCGTGGAAGCTGTCTCCCGGCGGAAAATACTACGTCACAAGAAACCTCTCCTCCGTCATAGCGTTTAAAATAGGCGAGGGGGATGTGCGGGGATTCAATATAATAAGCGCACACTGCGACTCCCCGTCGTTTAGGGTGAAGCCGCTTGAGGAGCTTTGCTCGGCGGAGTACACAAGGATAAACACCGAGCCGTACGGCTCGATGATAATGTCGAGCTGGCTTGACAGGCCGCTGTCCGTTGCGGGAAGGGTTATCGCGCAAAACGGCAGCTCAAAGCTCAAGACTCAGCTTGTAAACGTGGACTGCGACTGCCTTGTGATACCGAACGTCGCAATACACATGCAAAGAAACGCAAACAGCGGGCTTAGCTACAACCCGCAGACAGATATGATTCCCCTCGCGGGAAGCGCGGCGGCGTCAGGCATGCTCAAAAAGCTTGTCGCACAGTCGGCAGGAGTAAAGGAAAGCGCAATTTTGGGCGCGGACCTGTACCTGTATAACAGAATGCACGGCTGCATATGGGGCGCAGACGGGGAGTATCTGTCCTCTCCGAGGCTGGACGACTTGCAGTGCGTGTACGGCGCGCTTTTGGGACTTTTGGCGGGCGGAAACGACAGCAGCGTGGCTATGCTCTGCGTCTTTGACAACGAAGAGGTGGGAAGCGGAACTAAGCAGGGCGCCGACTCGGACTTCCTGCGCTCCGCCGCCGCAAGGATTGCCGAGGCTTTGGGCAAAGACCTGCGGTGCATGCTGCCCCACAGCTTTGCCGTGTCGGCCGACAACGCCCACGCCATACATCCAAACCATCCGGAGTATGCAGACTCAAAGAACTATCCCAAGATGAACGGCGGCATAGTGATAAAGTTTAACGGCAATCAAAGATATGCCACCGACGCCGCATCAGAGGCGATATTTAAAAAGATATGCCAAAGCGTAGACGTGCCGACACAGGTGTATGCAAACCGCTCAGACATAGCGGGCGGCTCGACGCTCGGCAACANNCGCAGCTGTCCTTGAACACCGTCGATATAGGTTTGGCACAGCTCGCCATGCATTCAAGCTATGAGACTGCCGGCTCAAAGGACACGCTTTATCTTGAACGTGCGGCGGCGGAGTTTTACCGCACCGCGATAATCCGCCGCTCAGACGGCGAGTACGAGCTTAAATAGCTTAAATAAAAATAAGCTTAGCAACTGAAAATGCGGCTTTGCAGGACGCTTTTTTCCCGCAAAGCCGCTTTGTTTTATATATAAGCACGGCAGCCGTTTATTCGCCGTAGTTGTAGTCCTTAAACGAGATGTTCAGGTCTACCTCCGCATCTATGCCCGGGACTGTGCCGCTTGAGGAGTACTGCCATACGTCAAAATCATAAAAGTATGTCGGCGTGTCGGAGTACTCCGCTATCCACATGTCTATGCCCTCGAGCCTTGTGAGGTCGTACTTCCATACGGCGGTTTTCTTGTTTGCATACACGCCCGGCTTGAATCCCGCAAGGCGTATCCTCTCCGAAAATACAAGCAGGTTGTTTGTGAGCGTCTCGGGGTCTATGTATGCCGTTCTCGGGGTGTCTCCGTCCTCGTCTATGACCACCTCCCAGTCAAAGAACACGGGGTAGTCTATCTCGTAGTCGCCCAAAAGGTCTATGCAAAACTCCGCCTCCTCAAGCGCTTCCTCCGAGTTCATGGCCTGCGAGAAGAAATACACGCCCACTTTTATTCCCGCCTCGGTTGCGCCCTCTATGTTTTCCCTGAAATAGTCGTCCTCGTTTATCGAGCCGGTGACGTAACCGCGGTTTCCGCAGCGTATTATGGCAAAGTCAACGCCCGCTTCCTTTACGGCCTCCCAGTCTATGTCGCCCTGATACTTTGAGACGTCTATGCCCATGTAGCTCTCCTGCGACGGGTCTGCGTAGCTTATGTATCCCGTCGCGGGGTCCTTTACAAACAGCGCGCTGTTATATTCGTTTCGGTCCACGCCCTCAAGCGCAGGCATCCATATCGGGCCGTAGTTTGAATCGGACAAAAGGAAGCTGTCCTCCGAAAGCTCGCGGGAAAACTCGCTCGTGGGGTCTATTACGGTGTACTTGGGAACCTCTATTTCCTTTATGACCTCCACGGGGCTGGGCACAAGCGTTCCCTGTTCAAGGTTCCAGCCTACCGCCACTACAATCACGGCTATAACCAAAAGCGCTATCACAAGCAAAAGAACACGCAGCGTCGTGCGGTAGCTCTTTATAAGCTCCTGAGACCTCGTCTCCGCCGCGCGCCGATAGCTCTCGGCCATCTGCGTAAGGCTGTCCTGAATCTGCTGCTGCTCCTGCCTTATTTCCTGCTCTTTAAGCTCAAGCTCCATGTCCTCTATAGGTGTGTTCATGCTTTATCCTCCTTCTACCCGGTAAACAGTGAATGCCGATGCCCGTCCCGAGCCATTCGACATAATTCGACATATTGATATAACTAATCTACCATATTCCCGCCCCGTTGTAAATAGCGCTTGAGCGTGTCGGCAGAATTTGCCTGAGCGGATTATTTTGCATTTTTCGTGGTGCAAAATAGTTATAAATCGGCGTTTTAAAACCCGTTTATAGTGCATAAAGCGGTAATTTTGCAGGATGAGAAAAAAGGGCTTGCATTTTTAAGGTCAAAGTAATATAATGAATCAGAAATTTGACGTATAACATGCGCAGATCTGCGCATAAACCAATTTGTCGGCGCAGAGTCTTACGGGACGCGCGCAGAATTGCACAGCGAAAACAGATAACAGTGTAACGGAGGCAACTATCGTGAACATCACACAGTATTCAAAGGAACAGCTGCAGCAGCTGCTTGCAGAGGAATCAGCTCGCCTTACAGAGTTCAAAAGAAAAGGATTAAAGCTTGATATGTCAAGGGGAAAGCCTGCTCCGGAGCAGCTTGACCTTTCAAACGACATGCTCACCCACTGCCTTGACGGCGACCACATATCCGAAAACGGCGTCGATTGCAGAAACTACGGTGTGCTTGACGGAATTTACGAGGCAAAAAGACTTTTCATGCCGATGATGGGCGTGGGAAGATACGAGATAATCATAGGCGGAAACTCCAGCCTTCAGCTCATGTACGACACCCTTGCAAGGGCAATGCTCTTAGGCGTAAAGGGAAGCCCCGAGCCGTGGTGCAAGCGTGAAAAGGTGAAGTGGCTCTGCCCCGCTCCGGGATATGACAGGCACTTTGCAATATGCGAGGCGTTCGGCATGGAGATGATAAGCGTTCCCATGCATGAGGACGGACCGGACATGGACATGATAGAAAGGCTTGTATCGACAGACGAGGACATAAAGGGCGTGTGGTGCGTGCCGAGGTATGCAAACCCCACCGGCGTCGTGTACTCCGACGAGGTAGTGAGAAGATTTGCGCGCTTAAACCCCAAGGCGCCCGACTTCAGAATATACTGGGACGACGCATACTGCGTGCATGACCTCACGGACGAAAGAGCCGAAATACTCAACATACTCGAAGAGTGCAAAAAGACCGGCAGACCCGATATGCCCCTTATCTTTGCATCGACATCAAAGATATCCTTCCCCGGCGGAGGCATAGCCGCAATCGGCGCAAGCGAGGACAACATCAACTTCATGAAGGAGCAGATGTCCTATCAGATAATCGGCTATGACAAGCTCAATCAGTTAAGACACGCAAAGTTCTTCAAGGACTTCGACGGCATACTCGCCCACATGAAGAAGCACCGCGCTATCCTGAAGCCCAAGTTTGACCTTGTTTTGTCCACTTTGGATACGGAGCTTGATCCTTTGAAGGTCGGCACATGGAGCAGGCCCAAGGGCGGATACTTCATATCCTATAACGGAATAAACGGCACCGCAAAGAGGATAGTCTCCCTTTGCAAGGACGCGGGAGTCACCCTGACACAGGCGGGAGCTGCATTCCCGTACGGAATAGACCCTAACGATTCGCACATAAGAATAGCTCCTACATATCCCTCGTTGGATGAGCTGGGTATGGCAATAAAGATATTCTGCACCGCAGCAAAGGTCGCGGCATGCGAAGCCCTTTTGGCTCAGATGGATTGATTTTCAGCCGCAAGAGCACACGCAGAGCATAGGCGAACAGGATATAAAGATAAAACCAAAAGTCCTGTGAAAACAAAACACGTTCGCGGGGCTTTATCCATGGTTAATGATAATTTAAGTATTTCTTAATATAGCGCATATTGCCTATTCATAATGCGCAATGTATAATGGGGTTAAAAGAACGGGGAACCGGAGGGAACAGAATGTTTACGGTAAGGATAATAAATTACATCATAGCCGTGTTGTTTTTCGCGTGCTACTTTTATCAGTTTGTTTACATGGCGCTGTCTGTGCTGAAAAAGAAAAAGCTTAAAACAAATGCGATCTACCACAACTTCGCCGTGCTCATAGCCGCGAGAAACGAGGAGCAGGTGATACAAAACCTGATAGAGTCGATAAATGCGCAGACCTATCCTAAGGACAGAATAACGGTGTTTGTCGTTGCGGACAACTGCACCGATCACACCGCTGCGGCGGCAAAGAACGCGGGCGCGGTCGTATACGAGCGCGAAAACAAGCATAAAGTCGGCAAGGGCTATGCTTTGGACTTTCTTTTGGAGAGGATATCGGAGGACTACCCGCAGGGCAGCTTTGACGGATACTTCGTGTTCGATGCGGACAACATCCTCGAGGACGACTATATCGAGCAGATGAATGGCACCTTCTCGCAGGGATACGACATCGTCACCGGATACCGCAACTCAAAAAACTACGGCGACAACTGGATATCCGCCGGCTACAGCCTGTGGTTTTTAAGAGAATCGCAGGTGCTCAATAAGGCGAGAAGCATGATAGGAACGAGCTGCTTTGTGTCCGGCACGGGATTTATGTTCTCCGACAGAGTAATGCGTGAGCGGGGCGGATGGAAGTACTATCTGCTCACGGAGGACATAGAGTTCACCGCCGATACCATAGCAAACGGCGAGAGAATAGGATACTGCGAGGACGCCATGCTGTATGACGAGCAGCCCACAAGCCTTAAACAGTCCATAAGGCAGCGTCTGCGCTGGGCAAAGGGATACTTGCAGGTGATATCAAAGTACGGCGGAAAGCTTGTCGGCGGAGCGGTCAAAAAAAGAAACTTCTCCTGCTACGATATGATAATGTCGATATCTCCGGCGTTCATACTCACTGTCGCCGCCGTCGTGGTGAATATAGCGGGCTTTTTCGTCAGCCTGCCCGACATAAAGAGCATAGAGGGCATTGCGCTGTCGGTGCTTGAGACGCTGTTCAACGGATACCTTATGTTCATAGGACTCGGCCTTTTCACCCTCATAACAGAGTGGAAAAAGATACACTGCTCTGCGTTTAAAAAGATTTTGTACCTTATAACCTTCCCGGTGTTTATGGCAACATACATACCGATTTCCGCGGCGGCTTTGTTTGTAAAGGTCGAGTGGAAACCCATAACCCACAGAAGGGCAATAGGCATCTCGCAAATAAGAAAAGCCGAGAAAAAAGAGAGGGCATACGAGGTGCAAAAATAAAAAGACGTTTTCAACTTTTATAGTTTGCCGGTTTTACACACTGAACCCGCAGGTGTTTCCTGCGGGTTTTTGTTTGCCGCGCAGGATATAGCGCCCATGCATGCCCGCAGGCTCGCGCGAAAGCTTTTTTAAGGGCGAATCGGCAGCACCTTTTTGACGTTATTTTTGCCTTTATATCTTGTATTCGCGCGCAAAATAGTATATAATATATTTTAACTTTGATTATTTTGGGATGAACATGCGAAGAGGCGGAATGCATTTGACAAAATGCAGGCTCAAAGCGCATTCGGCTTTTTTGCAAACAGATGAACATATAAAAATTTTTTCTTGATTTTAACCGCACGGCAGGCGAAAGCCAAAACGAATTTAAGGAAAAAGCGCATGGAAGAAATATCGGCGAACGGGATGGAAACCATAATTGTAAGCGCTGAATTTTCCGATGTTTTTTTCGCTTGTCATGCAACAAAACCGCTCGTTTATGACACATATTATACAGAGCCTTGAGACGGCGCTGTATAGATTTTGCGGCGACTTGAGGTGAGAGAATGAAATCCGGCTTTTCAGAGCTTGTAGCCAAAGCTAAGAAAGGCGACAGTAAAGCTTTTGCACAGCTTTACTCTGCTATATATAAAGAGCTGTACTATTATGCCCTGTGCAACCTTAACAACAGCGATGACGCGGCGGATGCCGTGAGCGATGCTGTGCTGGATGCGTTCTCGGGCATTAAGAACCTGCGCAACGAAGATGCGTTCAAGGGCTGGATGGTGAGAATCCTCACCGCCAAAATAAAGAGGAAGCAGGCGGAGTATATCACTCAGCGCGAGTATATAAGCTCGACCACATCCGATTATGACGGCGATGACGATAAGCTTTTGGACATACCGCAAAACGAATCCAAGTATGAGGGCATAGAGCTTTTAGACCACATAGAAAGCCTTACGCATAACGAAAAGATGTGCTTTACCCTCAGCGCCATATACGGATACACAAGCGACGAGATATCTAAAATCACAGGTATAAACTCCGCTACCGTGAGAACCTATTTGGCAAGGGGAAAGGCAAAGTTAAGAAAGCTTTTGGCGGACAGCATGTGAATACGCATGCGAGCGCATATGCATAGGACACAGCGCAGATTTTTGATTGCGATTGAAATATTTTAAGATTTAATAAAGAGGAAAGGAGGCCGTGCGGCTGTGAAAAACATTTATTCGGAAATGCTTGAGAGCTTGCCTGTACCGAAAAGGCTTGAACCGGAAAGCATAGCAGCCATGCTTGAGGCGAGCAAGGAAAAGAAAATAAGCTTTGCGGACCTGAGCGCGCAAAACAGCTCGGCTTCCGATGTAAGCGACGCGCCCGTCAGGGAGAGCGAGCGGCCTGCTTTGCAAAGACGCAGAATAAAGATGTCCTCCTGCTACAGGGCGGTGATTTCCGTTGCCGCGTGCGCCGCGCTGGTGTTCGGCATGGTGAGATACTTTGACGTGGGCGAGACCGCACTTGTGGACAGCGAGTACAAGGGCAGCACCTATGCAAGCGATTATGACGAGCTTCACAAGACGTTCAGAAAGTATTACGTAGACGACGAGGAAAAGCAAACGCTTGACTCCGCCATAGCTCAGATAGAGCACTCGTACACCGAGTCGCAAAACTCAAACGTCAGCGACGATGTGGAGGATTCTACGACGCAGGACAGCGATCCGCAGAACACTGACACTCCCGATACTCCGAGTGATCCCGCGGCGCCCGAAGCGCCCGAAACGAGCGATCCGGCTCCCGATACCGCAACACAGCCCACCGATGAGGTCATACTCCCCGGCGCGAGCGACGGCACGGTTTATGACAACTCCATCATAGACGGAAATAAAATATACGTCCGCGACAAGGACACCGTAAAGGTCATCCTTACAAACAACGGCAGCATGAACTATGTCGCAGATATAGTTCCCGACTGCGGAGTGTTTGAGACAAAGACGCTTGAGAAGATAATACCCATGGGCGACAAGGTCGCGCTTGTGTACTCCTGCGTGAACGAAGAACCGGTTTCCATACCCGTCTTTGAGGACGGATCGACAGTAGATGAGCTGATGAGCAGCATATATACCGACGATGTCGAGACCGTCGTCACCGACTCGGTAGAGCTGGTTGTGTATGACGTGTTCAGCAGCGGAGACGTCGTAAAGGCATCGACAGTTTCCCAAAACGGCAAGCTTGTCGGCGTTGCATCGAGCGGAAGCTGTGTATACGTGGTAACCGATTACGACAACTACAGACACACCCCTCTTACGGGCGTGGATGATTTGGACAGCTATGTTCCGAGCTACACCGTAAACGGCGAAAAGCTCTATATAAATGCCGAAAATATTTTGATACCCGGCTACGTTTCAACCACCGATTACACAGTGGTGAGCGGCATTGCAGCCGACGTTCCCGGCATGCCGGTTAACGTGCAGGCGGTTTTGGGTTCCGAGGGCAAGGTAATAGTCACCGATTACGCGGTGTATGTCTTAGGATACTCGAACGCATCGGGAACAGGCGAGACGGTTTGCGAAATGCTCAAGCTTGACGGCGGTTCGGCAAGCTATATGGGCAGCACGTCGATAGAAGGCGTGGCGCTTTCAAACGGCATATATGAAAACAACGGAGTGATACTCGTCACAACCTTAAAGCCGTCCGATACCGGTTATACAACGGTCATAAGCGCGATGGACAAGGACATGAACATGCTCTCAAAGGTTGATTTCCCCGTCGTGCTGAGCGACGTGAGCTTTGAGGGAAGAAAGGTGTTCTTAACAAACGGCACAGATTCGTATGCCGTGAGCTTTGCATCACCCGCCGACCCGCAGCTTACAGATTACGAGGACAGCATAAACATTCTGGCGGGAACGGTGAGCTTTGACGACGGATATTTGACGCTCGGCAAGGATTCATCCGGAAACCTCACGCTCTCAAAGATCAAAGCCGATGCAAACGGCGAGCTTTCGACGGCTGCAAAGGTGGTTGTGTGCACAGAGGATGCGACGTCATGCGCAATCGGAGATAACCCCGTGATGTATGTGGACGCGGAAAACGGATATGTCGGCGTGCCTTACGGATTCTTTGACGGATACGATTACTGCTACAGATACGGCATGTATAAGCTTGAAGGCTCCACATTCAGGCTTGTGGGACAGATTGAGTCGCACGAAGTTGATGAGGCGTTTGAGATGACGCGCTCTAAGCTCAGCGGCGGAATACTGTACATCTTCTCGGAGGGAAGGGTGTATTCTGCAATGGTCGGCGACAGTTCGCTGTCGGTCATAAGCTCTGCTGATCTGATCGAGTCGAGCTACAGCGGACACACGAGCTGGTAAAGCACCGAAGATGCGCACCCGCGTGAGCGGAAAAGGCGCAGGCGGGCATGTGAGCGCGTGAAAAGCAGGCGCGCGGCAAACAACAGGCAGAAATAATTAAAGAAGATAAACCGACCGGCGCGGTAGCATACCGTGCCGGCGATTTAGTTAAGCGCGCCGTGGGCACGCAGCCGGCGAGGATGAAGGCGTCGGGAGCCGGAGAATGAGGAAATCAAGAGACATAAAAAGGGAAAAGCGAGAAAAAATTTTGCGGTCAAATTTCTTTAAAAGAGGTATTGACAATTGCAAACGGCTGTGATAGAATAATGTTCGTTGCAGCGCTGCTGGTGTAGCTCAGTTGGTAGAGCAGCTGATTTGTAATCAGCAGGTCGGGGGTTCAAGTCCGTCTGCCAGCTCCAAACGGGCATGGCCCGTCGCCGCAGATGCGGCAATCGGTTGACGTATGAAACGCAGCTTTGGCTGCCATATGGAGGAGTTCCCGAGTGGCCAAAGGGGGCAGACTGTAAATCTGTTGCTTCGGCTTCGATGGTCCGAATCCATCCTCTCCCACCAAGTATGACCCTTCGCCGATACGGCGGAGGGTCATACTTTTGGCTTGAGAAGATGAGATGAGGACAGCACGGCGTCGAAGACGCAAAAAACAGTCCGGTGGACTGTTTTTTAGTGCGCGGACCGAATCCATCCTCTCCCACCAATTAAGCTCCTCGCCGATTACGGCGGGGAGCTTAATTTTGGCTTTAGAGCAGGGCTAGGGTTTAAGCCACCCTTTGAAAAAGGGTGGCTTAAACCCGACACTTTGCTTTCGCAAAGTGCCGCAAAGTGCGCTCCCGTGTAAACCCCACTGTTGCAAAGTGCAATTTGTGCCGTTCCAACAACCCCTGCCGCCGCAAAGTGCGCTCCTGTAATCCCAACGCTTTCGCAAAGTGCCGCAAAGTGCGGTTTGTACATTCTCCGCCCATGAGTGCGGTCGCTTGGAATGCCGCAAAGTGTGTTCCTGTATCCCAACGCTTTCGCAAAGTGCGGTTTGTTCAGGGGTTAAGTCATAAATGACTTAACCCCGTCACTTTGCTATCGCAAAGTGCGGTTTGTGCCGTTCCAACAACCCCGCCGCCGCCACTTGAAGTGCCGCAGGGGTGGTCTGCCCATAAGAACATCATCGCCGTAAAAAACACGGTCTGCACGTTCCCGCAAACCTATAGCCGCTCGGGGCATTCACATAACGCCGCACACATGCCGCGGCGCATCGCATCTGAAGCGCATCGCATGCCGCCTTAATGCCACGCGCCGCCCACGCATACTCGCTGAGTCTTTGCATTCGCCTGCTCGCTTTCTCCTTTGTTTTTTGCTCCTTTGCCGCAGTGCCGCATATTCTGCGGTTTTGCATGCATACAAAAAACAGCCCGCACACTTCCTGCCGAAAATGTGCGGGTGTATTTTTGTAAAGCACGTTATCTTCCCATCTTGCTAAGTCCTACGGCTATTGCGTCGCAGCCCAATACTATCAGGTATATGCCTGCAAAGTATGACACAGTCGTTATCGCAAGCAGAGGACTGAACAGCAGTATAAGTCCTAAGACGATTCCCACTATGTTTGCCACAAGCGTCAGCACATACATTCCATTGCCGCAGAACGCCTTGATGTGATCCGCATGCGCGAGCCTCGATATGCAGTGCGTTATAAACCATATCGGGAACAAAAGCGTCAGCGCCCATACTCCCGCCTCCGGACGGAATATAAGCATGATTCCCGCCATTGCGCTCAAAATTCCCGACACAAGCGAGACAATAGGGCCGAATCCCGTGTACTTCTCAACCCTTATATAAAGCACAATGTCCGCAATGCCCATCACCAGCGCCGCAATTCCGTATACAAACGCCATTCCCGTGAGCACAAGATCCGGCCATATAAACGTCGCCACGCCGAGCAGTACAAGGAGTACGCCTATTATAAATTCAAGCCAACCGTATCCCGACAGCCTTCTCATTTGTTTTCCCCTCCGTCCTCATGGTTTTCACGGCTTCTGTTGTCCGAGCCTTTGAGTATGCTCATAAATTCGTCGCCTGTTATCGTCTCCTTCTCATACAGGTACTTTGCAAGCTCGTCGAGCTTTTCGCGGTTTTCGGATATGATCTTTCTTGCCTTTTCATGCTGCTCCTTTATGAGCTTTACAACACGCCTGTCTATGTCCGCCTGAGTTTCGTTTGAGCATGCAAGCGATGTGTCGCCGCCGAGGTACTGATTGTTCACCGTCTCAAGCGCAACCATGTCAAAGTCGTCGCTCATGCCGTACCGCGTTATCATAGCCCTTGCAAGCTTTGTGGCCTGTTCGATGTCGTTTGATGCGCCGGTCGTTATGTCGCCGAACACTACCTCCTCGGCAGCTCTTCCGCCCGTCAGGGTGGCTATCTTGTTTTTAAGCTCGTCCTTTGTCAAAAGATACTTTTCCGATGCGTCCACCTGCATGGTGTATCCGAGCGCGCCGGACGTCCTCGGAATTATCGTTATCTTCTGCACGGGCGCGGAGTTTGTCTGCATTGCCGCAACAAGCGCATGTCCCGTCTCGTGATACGCCACAATCAGTTTTTCCTTGTCGGAAAGCACTGCGCTCTTCTTTTGGTATCCCGCAATTACAACCTCTATGCTCTCCTCAAGATCCGCCTCCGTCACGACTGTTCTGCCGTTTCTCACCGCCCTTAGAGCAGCCTCGTTTATGATGTTTGCAAGCTCTGCGCCGGATGCGCCGGCAGCCATCCTCGCCACGGTGTGAAAGTCTACGTCCGGAGCTACGCTTATCTTCTTTGCGTGAACCTTCAGTATTGCCTCACGGCCCTTGAGGTCGGGAAGCTCAACCGGAACTCTTCTGTCGAAACGTCCCGGGCGGGTGAGCGCGGGGTCAAGGGTTTCGGGGCGGTTTGTCGCGGCAAGTATGATAACTCCGTTGTTGCTTTCAAAGCCGTCCATCTCGGTGAGCAGCTGGTTGAGCGTCTGCTCACGCTCGTCGTTTGCGCCGTATCCTGCGCTGCTCCTTTTTTGTCCTATGGCGTCTATTTCATCTATGAACACTATGCAGGGCGCCTTTTCCTTTGCCTGCTTGAACAGGTCACGCACCTTTGACGCGCCCATACCCACAAACATCTCGACAAACTCCGAACCAGATATCGAGAAGAACGGCACGTTTGACTCTCCCGCAACCGCCTTGGCAAGCATCGTCTTACCTGTTCCGGGAGGGCCGACAAGCAGTATGCCTTTGGGCATGGCAGCTCCGGCGTCGGTGTACTTTTTGGGGTTGTGAAGATAATCTACAATCTCCGTCAGGCTCTCCTTCGCCTCGTCCTCGCCTGCGACGTCGTCAAAGCGTATGCCCTTTGTAGACTGCACGTAAATCTTGGCGTTGCTCTTGCCGAAGGACATGGCGTTTTTGCCGCCCGCCTGATCTATCAGCTTTTTGCTCATGTACTGTCCCAACGCAGCAAATATCACTATCGGCAGCACAAATGTGAGAAGGAAGCTCATCAGCGGGGACATTTGCTCCTGCGTCACCCTGTCAAATTTCGCGCCGCACTCGTAAAGGCGCTCGGTGAGCGTAGGGTCATCCATGACGCCCGTGCTGTAGATTGTGGTGTTATCCTTGTCGGTAAAAAGTATTTGCGTGTCCTCAACCTGCACCGTGCCTATGTTTTGCTGCTCTATCATGCTCATGAACGTGCCGTAATCCGTCTCGGTCACGGTGTTGCTCGTCAAAAGCGGCGTGATAAGCATGTTGAACAGCAAAATTATCAGCAGAACTATGCAGTAGTAATAAATAAGCGGTTTTTCGGTGATTTGACTTCCTTCATCGTTGGCTCCTTTCGTTTTCTTTGCCGTATGTTTGGGATGCGTCCGAGGACTGTTCCAAAAGGCGCAGCCCCTTTGCGGCTTCATACACCGCCCGTTTTGCCGCCAAAACCGCAAAATCAAGCTCGTATTCCGCAAGGAGCAGCTGCATGTCGCAGTCCGCATCCTCGCCGCAGCATGCACCATGTATCATGCTGCGGGCGTTTTTAATTTCTGATTCTATGTTTGTGTACGCCTGCAAAAGTATGGGCGATATTTTTGCCTTTGAGTTTAAAAGGCTGTCAAATATCACGTCGTGCGCGTGCAGGCAGCTGCGCTCGAGTTCGTCAATGCCGGTCTTGTCGGCTTGCTCTATCTGCTCGTTTATCGTTTTAAGCTCACAGCTCAGCTCAGACAGCTTTTCACATAATGCAGTTTGCGCAGTTTGTGCCATGACAACACCTCCATGCTTATATTTTAACACCCTCGTGCGCGCTGTTCAATTATCAAAGCACAAATTTTGTATATACAAAAACGCCGAAGTGTAAAGATAAGCTTTACCTCCGGCGCATATTTATTCGTTATGTATTCGGCGATATGCCCTCCGATATCAGGCGGTATACCGTGTGAACCATCTCTTCAAGGTGCATGGTGTCGTTTGCCGTCCACTCTCTGAGTATGCCGAGCACGGCGTTGCTGTGGTAGCGCAAAATCAGCTTTATCTCCGAGCGGGTGCAGCCGCGGTACAGATCCTTTTCCCTCACGACTTTCTCAAACAGCCCCTTCATGCCGTCCGATATCAGCTTCTCAAGCTCCTCGCGGTAGCGGTTTTGCAGCCCCGACTCCAGATACGGCTTTAAGTTTACCGCCATGCTGAACATCGCTTTAAGAGCTTCTTCGGGGTCGGACGCAGCCTTGACGTTGTCAACCGCTATGTCGGAATATATGTCCAAAACCCAGACCAAAAGATCCGGTATGTCCGAAAAGTGATAGTAAAACGTCTGCCGCGTAGTGTGGCACTTTTCAACTATGTCCTTGACGGTAAGCTTTCTGTACCTGTTGTGCATGAGCAGGTCTATCGCAGCTGTCGCTATCTGTTGTTTCATGTTCTTGTCGTCGGCAGGCATCGCAAGCCCTCCTGTCTTGAATTTTTCATGTTTGGCACATTAAAAATTATATCATGCCAAAAGGGCGTTTGCAACTTTGAGCGCGGCAAAAGCCCCCGAACATTTTGTTCGGGGGCTGTAAATGCATGCTTGCGCTTATTTGTTCATAAGAGCTTTTCCGGCTTCCCATGCCTTGCCGACCTTTTCGCCGATGGCAAAGTAGTTTCCGCCGAACTGATCAAACGCAAACGCTCCGAGCTTGGAAACGTCCACGATTCCCTTCTCGTCGAGCACGCTCTCATCGACAACTCCGCCGACAATCTCGCCGAGCACGTGGAAACCGTAAACCTCGTTCTTGGCCTCGACAACCTTGCATTCTAAGGTGAGCGGGAACTCGTTTACTATGGGAGCGTCTACTTTGTCGCTCTTTGTCACGGTGAGTCCGCTGCGCTCGAACTTGTCGGGCATGTTGTTGCCGGATGCTATTCCGAAGAAGTCGGCCTCCTTAAGATGCTTTACATCCGCTATGCTGAGGGTGAACGCTCCGCGCTTATTTATGTTCTCGGAGGTCTTGTGATTTTCCGAAATGTTGAGCGAGACCATCTTGGCGTCGCAGATTCCGCCCCACGCCATGTTCATTACGTCAACCTTTCCGTCGTCGCCGTATGTCGCTATCATCAAAACCGGCATAGGGAAGAGATAAGGATGAGCGCCAATTTCTTTTTTCATAATGATTCCTCCTGTTTATACTGTAATTAAGCGGTTTTTCAACCGTTATTATTATACCAAACGCATGCCTGCCCTATATCGGCTACCCGAGGTCATTAAATGCCATATCGTGCATAAATGCATGCACAGATGCCACATCAGCCGGATGAATCGGTGATGCGCTATCATAAAAAACATAAAAGCAGCGAAGTTTTCACACGGTTTTTATAAATAGTGCTATAAAATTTCATTCTGCTTGACATTTTCAACACACGGTTTTATAATAAGTACATCACAAAGGTTAATCTTAAGTTAAGGGTTGCTTATTGACCGGCCTTTGCGCGTATATGCTGAGAGGCGTATATTTTAAAATTGTTCGGCGTGTAGTGCGTAAGTTTGCACATTTGAGTGTATAAGGCGCGCCGGCATTATACTTATTGGAGGTAAGTAAACATGAAAAAGCTAATTGCATTGCTTTTAGCTGTTCTAATGGTTGTTTCGGCGTTCGCAGCTTGCGGCACCGATACTACCGATGACCCCGCTGCTACAACCGTAGCTGAGGGCGACGGCACCACCGAAGGTGACGGAGAACAGACTGAAAGCGAAGTTGTTGAGTTTGATCCCAGCGCTGAGTATGTTTATAAGGATTCAGTGAGCACTATGGCTACCAACTGGAATCCCCACACATACCAGACCGTTGATGATGACTACCTGACTCCCTACATAAGAGTGGGTCTTTACGGCTTCATCTTTAACGATGAGCTTAACCCCGTTGAGGGCAAGGAAGCATATGAGGGATACGTTATCATCCCTGAGATGGCGGCAGACATGCCTGTCGATGTCACCGAGCAGGTAAAGGAAGAGCATCCCGAGTTCGGAATCCCCGAGTCTGCAACCTCTGGCTTTGCATACACCATAGACCTCAACCCTGACGCTGTTTGGGAGGATGGAACTCCTATCAACGCAGATACCTATGTGTATTCCATGAAGAGACTTCTGGCTCCTGAGCTTCTTAACTACAGAGCTACAGACTACTATTCCAACAATTTCTCAATTGCCGGAGCTGAGGCATACGCAAACGGCGGTTCTACCGCATATTCCGACGCTATGAGCGCATACACACTTGCCGACCTCACCAAGAATGAGGATGGACAGTATGTAAACGCTGACGGCAAGAAGATGTACATCGGTCTTAACGTTATCCTTTCATGGCTCGGCGGCGAGACCCTTCAGGCATACGTTGACGCTTACGGTGATGCATACTTTGACACCACCAACTGGGATACCCTCGTTTCCATGATGGACGCTAAGGGCGCTATCCCGCTTACAGATGAGAACCTCGAGCTGTTCACCCCTGTTATTGCTACTGAGGGCTGGGACGAGACTGCTGAAGATGCATACAACTACTTTGTAGTAGGTACCGATTACCCCGTTGTTGATTACGATGGAACCGTTGGTCTTTACAAGTCCGGCGACTACCAGATCACCCTGGTGCTTTCAAGAGCGCTCAGCGGATTCAACCTTCTTTACAACCTCACATCCAACTGGATAGTTTACGAGGATCTTTACGAGTCCTGCCTCACCGAGACAAACGGTGTATGGACTTCTACTTACAACACCAGCGTTGAGACTACAATGTCTTACGGACCTTACAAGCTCACCGATTACCAGACAGATAAGCATATGCGTCTCGAGAGAAACGACACCTGGTACGGCTACACTGACGGCAAGCACATATATGTTGACCCCGTTGACGGCCAGACATATCCTATGTACATGACCACTGCGATCGACACTCAGGTTGTTTCAGAGGCATCTACAAGAAAGATGATGTTCTTAAGCGGCGAGCTGATGACATACGGCCTGCAGACAGAGGACTACGATACCTACAGAAACTCTGATTACTGCTATGCAACCCCTGCAGAGACTATATTCTTCCTCATCCTCAACGGACATCTTCAGGCTTTGAACGAGCGTGAGGCTGCTGCTGACTTCGATACTACACAGTACGATCTTCAGACCATGACCCTGCTCAACTTCAGAAAGGCTATGGCTTTGTCCTTCGATAGAGAGGACTTTGCATCCACCATTTCACCTTCAAGATCCGGAGCTTACGGACTTATCGGTGATGCTTACATCTACGACCCTGACACCGGTGCAAGATACCGTGACACCGACCAGGCTAAGCAGGCGCTTTGCACATTCTACTCTGTAAACGTTGACGATTACGATTCACTTGACGAAGCTGCTGCATCCATCACAGGTTATGACCCCGTTGCTGCTAAGGAGTTCTTCACCGCAGCATTTGACGATGCTATCGCAGCAGGCTATATCACCGATAACGACGGCAACGGCATAAGCGACCAGACAGTACGCATTGAGTACGCTTTGTCTGAGGATGACGACTTCATGACTCAGACCATCAACTACCTCAACGCATCTGTTGCCGAGGTTACTGCCGGAACACCTTTCGAAGGCAAGATCGAGTTCTACAAGTCAGCTCCTTACCAGAACGAGTGGTCCAACAGAATCAGATCCGGTATGTCCGACACCGTATTGGGCGGCTGGTCAGGTTCTGCACTTGATCCGTTCGGACTTACCAACGTTTACGTTGACCCCGGTCAGGCATACGATGCTAACTGGTTCGATCCTTCTACCACAATGGTAACCATCAACATCGATGGCACTGATCTCACCACTTCACTTACCAACTGGTCTAACGCTCTTAACGGAGCAACCATCACCATCGACGGTACTGAGTACAACTTCGGTTCCGGCCAGGCTGATATAGAGACCAGACTTGATATCCTCGCAGCATTCGAGGTTGCTGTACTTGAAACCCACGACTACCTCCCGATGCTTCAGGACGGTTCTATGGCGCTCCTTTCTCAGCAGGTTTACTACATCGTTGAAGAATACAACCCTGTTATGAGACGTGGCGGCATCGAGTACCTTAAGTATAACTACAGCGAGGAAGAGTGGGACGCTTACCTTGTAGAGCAGGGCGGAGAACTCAAGTACTAATACGGTACTAATTGAGTTTATCTGTGACGCAAAGCAGAGCGTTCGGGCGTCGGCTCGCATGAGCTGATACCCAAAATGAAATATTAAATATTTCGGTTGCTCAGGTGCGGGGCAAAAAAATGTCCCGCACCTGCGTTTTCATATTATTATAAAAACTTTATTGATTGAAAGCGATATTAAGCTAAAGGACTCATAAAATGGTTTTGGAGGTTGTCAAATGGTAAAATATGTCGTACAAAGATTACTGTTAATGCTGATGACCCTCTTTGTCATAGTGTTAATATGTTTTGTACTCATAAGAATGCTTCCACCTGCGCCACTCCCTCCGGGAGACCCTCATGCGGACATAATAGAGGCGCGTCGTGAAGCGATGGGCTATGGAAAGCCCTATCTTGTGCAGTTCGGAATATACCTTAAGGATATATTCACAAGATTCGACTTCGGAATTTCCGACAAACTTTATTTCGGTCAGAATGTTGCGGACATATTCATGAGCAAGCTTCCCGCGACTATCGTGGTAAACTTATATTCGATAATTCTCAGCATACCGATAGGTATCGGCTTTGGTATCATTGCCGCCCTGAAAAAGGACACGTGGATAGATAACGTCATATCCACGGTGACAATGGCGCTGATATCGGTGCCGAGCTTCGTCTATGCGTTTATAATACAGTACATTTTCTGCTACAAATTAGGATGGTTCCCGTTCCTGATGAAGGATGGCACAGACTGGTTCTCGTGGTCGATGTTCTGGAGCATGATACCGTGCATACTGTCGCTGTCCTTAGGCGTTATTGCCGGATTTACGAGAACGACACGTGCGGAGCTGACGGAGGTTTTGACAAGCGAGTTCATGCTTTTGGCAAGGACAAAGGGTCTTACTAAGCTTCAGGCCACGGTGCGCCATGCGTTCAGAAACTGCATGGTAGTAATCGTTCCTTCGATATTCGGTCAGTTTATAGGAATACTGAGCGGCTCGGTAATACTTGAGCGACTGTTCGGTGTTCCCGGCGTGGGACAGCTCTACATAAACGCCATCAACGCGCCCGACTATCCCATGTTCATGCTTGACACCATCTTCTACACAACCATAGGACTTGTTGCAAACATAGTGGTCGATATAAGCTACGGCTTTATTGATCCTCGAATCAGAATGGGGTCTAAGAAATGATGAATAACGCAGAGAATAACAACGTTTTGTACGAACACATCCCAAAGGAGCAGTTTGAGTTTGCCCAGGTGGATGCAAAAATACACGACGCAAAGTTTGAGACCAAAGCCAGGGGATACTTTGCGGACGCATTTATACGCTTTAAAAAGAGTAAGGCGGCTGTTGCCGGAGCGTGGATAATCATATTCTTAGTGGCATTTTCCTTCATAGCTCCGCTTGTATCGCCCTACACAATAGACGACACCGACAACTACTATAAGAACTCGCCGCCGTATGTAAGAGCCATAGCCGATATGAACTTAGGCATATTTGACGGCGCGGTGACAAAGACGTCGGTAAACGACTTGGCGCTTGCCTATTGGAACGGCATAGCGGTTGAAACGGGCTACGACCCGCTGATAAGAATACTCGAGACATACGAGACGACCTCAATGTACCGCGGTCAGGAGAAGATAACCTACACCTACAAGATAGAGACCAACAAGTACTATGAGCAGGGCATAATGTACAGGGTGCTGTCGTATGAAGAGTTTGAAGCCATTCAGCAGTGGCAGAACGAGACCGGCATACAGGTGATTTACCCGTATGTTGAGCCGGACGACATCTGCGGCATAAGCGACAGGCCGAGCATATGGTACCAGGTGTCCGACTCAAAGGGCACGCCTGTGTACGATGAAAACGGCAACTTCATACCCGCATACTCAACTAACAGCGCAATAGAGGGCGCGCCCTACAACTCCATAAGGGTTGAAGGGGACGACGGCAGCTACATCTACAGCAGAAGAAGATCCGGAGCGGTTGAAGTGCGTCTGTGCTACTACAACTACTATCAGTACGTCAACGGAACCGAGCCGTTTTACATCTTCGGCACGAACTCCATGGGCATGGATTTGTTCTTGGCTGTCGGCGTAGGCTCAAGATTTTCGATAATCTTTGCTCTTTTGGTGTCTGTCATAAACCTCACCATAGGCGCAATCTACGGAGCTATCCAGGGCTACTACGGCGGAACGATAGACCTTATCATGGACAGAATAAGCGATATACTTTCCGGAGTTCCGTTCATGGTTGTTGCGGTGCTGTTCCAGCTGCACCTTGCGTCAAAGGTCGGAATTGTGCCGGCGTTCCTGTTCGCATTCGTGCTGACGGGATGGATAAGCATGGCTGCCCTCACAAGAAAGCAGTTTTACAGGTTTAAAGGTCAGGAGTTCGTAATGGCTGCAAGAACCTTAGGAGCGTCTGACTGGAGACTGATGTTCAAGCACATCTTCCCCAACTCCCTGGGAACCATAGTTACGAGCTGCGCACTGGTAATCCCCAGCGTCGTAAGCTCTGAGACGTCGCTGACCTACCTCGGCATAATCAACATATCAGACTTTGCCGGAACCAGCCTTGGAACCCTTATGTCACAGGGACAGACATCAATGACGGTTTCGCCGCATGCGATGTTCTTCCCCGCACTCTACTTTGCTCTGCTGCTGATAGCCTTCAACCTGTTCGGCAACGGTTTAAGAGATGCGTTTAACCCCACAATGAGAGGAGCGGAGGGCTGATATGGAAAATAAACTTCATGTAAAAGACCTGACTATATCCTTCCGCACCACAAACGGAAAGGTTCAGGCAGTAAGAAATATCAGCTTTGATCTTGCAAAGGGCGAGACGCTCTCGATAGTCGGCGAGTCCGGCTCCGGAAAGAGCGTCACCTCTCTGGCCACCATGCGCCTGCTGCCCAAGGCCACGGCCCACGTCAAGGGCCAGATCCTCTTTGAGGGCCGGGACCTGCTCCAGCTCCCGGAGCGGGAGATGCAGCAGATCCGGGGCAATAAGATTGCCATGATTTTCCAGGAGCCCATGACCTCCCTGAACCCCATCCACCCCGTGGGCAAACAGATCGCCGAGAGCGTCCTGCTCCACAGCAAGGCCACCAAGAAGGAGGCCATGGCCCGGGCCCTTCAGCTCCTGGAGCTGTGCGGCATCCCGGACCCGGAGCAGCGCATGAAGGAGTATCCCCACCAGCTCTCCGGCGGTATGCGCCAGCGGGTGATGATCGCCATTGCCCTGGCCTGCGACCCGGAGCTCCTCATCGCCGACGAGCCCACCACCGCTCTGGATGTCACCATTCAGGCCCAGATCCTCCAGCTCATGAAGGACCTCAAGAAGGACCGGGACATGAGCATCATCATGATCACCCACGACTTGGGCATCGTCTACGACTTCTGCGACCGGGTGGTGGTGGTCTACACCGGGGAGGTGGTGGAGTCCGCCCCGGTGAAGGCCCTGTTCCAGGAGCCCCTCCACCCCTATACCGAAGGGCTCATCGGGGCCCTGCCCCGGCTGGGCCGCCCCACCGAGCGGCTGGAGGCCATCGAGGGCATGGTGCCCGACGCCGGGGAGATGCCCCAGG
>DDJI01000113.1 GCA_002338885.1 Ruminococcus sp. UBA1828
CTCTGTGTAATACAAGTCCATTATTTCATGGAGGTTGACCAAGACGATCACAATAGCGTGCGCAGCATGCGACGAGCATGCTCAAATCCCGTACTTCTACAAAAGGATTCATATGTACCTTCAATTTTTCTTTTTCACACGGGTACAATTATTACCCTGTATCCGCTGTATTACGAATCATCTTAATCTATATTTAATTATAGATTCTATTTTTATCCCTGTCAACACTGCCGATTATTTTATAAATATTTTTGTAGATATAAACAAAACCCTGTCTGCAAATTTGGCAAAATGACCAACAAAATATTTTTATGTTTTACCGCACCTCCAAGGGAAATTCACTTCCTGACGCACGTCCTAAAGAGGCGTCTCCGCACATTAACGCATGAAAAAAGCGGCGATGCGGCAAAGCCATACCCGACTTTAACCACACCGCCGTTTAAGCGTTTATGCGTATTTATGTCTTATTCGCTGACAAACTGCACATTGTACAGCTCGCAGATATTCAAGCCGCTGTCGCTGCTGAACACAAAGAACAGTCCCCACTGCCCGTCAAGCTTATCTATTTCTTTGGCGGATATGCTGAAGGTAGTTGATTCCATCGGCATGTCAGCGCTCAGCTCAATAGTTCCGAGCTTTTTACTTCCCTCGCCCACCGAGACAACCTTTGAGTCTTTATACTCAACCGGTGTGTTTACCGCCGACGCAGGTCTTAGGTAAACGTCTATCTGCGCATCTATGCCAAGCGGTTTTAGCTCGACTTCAAGGGATTTTGAGCCGTCTGTCGGGGCGTCAAGGTCAAAGTTAAAGTACTTTATGCCTGCAATGACACCGTTTCTTATATTGACAACCGGCAAAGTGGTGGTATCCTCCGAATACGCAGGGGTGATGCTTGCTCCGCCGGTGAGGTAGCTGACTATGCCAGCGGAATGTTTTGCATACGGATTTAGACCTTCTATGAAGAAGCCGTTTGATGTGACCTCCGCCATGGATATTCTGACCTCTCCGCCGTCTGCGACAGACTCCTCATCCCATTCAACAGTTATTGGCTCCACCATTGCCTGGCGGGCGTATGTGTGAAGGTTTCGATGATAGAACACGTACCACTGTCCGTTGATTTCGCATATGCTGCCGTGGGTGTTTCCGCCGGCGAATGTGCGGTCGTAGCCGCCGTTTTCGTTGGGAATTATCTCGCCCATGGCGTCAACGATTATTCCGCCCCACTTCCACGGGCCTTCCGGACTGTCGCTGTAGCCGTATGCAAGCTGGCTGTAATTTTTGCCTGTAGGCTCTTCCTGCAAGCCGTTTCTGCTGTATATGAACACATATTTGTTGCCGACTTTGCGTATGGATGATGCCTCGAAGAAGCCCCATTTGCCGACGTTTTCATCCTGAACAATGTTAAACTGCGTCGGGTCGTAATCAAACGCCGTCATCTGGTCGTAGCTGGGGATATTTCTCTTAGAGGTCTCACCTTCTTTGAGAGTTGACATGTTATCCTCGTCAAGCTTGCCCCACCACGATTCGACGAAGCCCCAATAGCCGTATACACTTCCGTCATCATCTACAAAGACCGCGGGGTCAAAGCCGAGTACGCCCTCTGTTTCGGTAGTGCTTCCCTCTTTCCAGTTTACGACTTCAAACGGGCCGTCCGGACGATCGGACTTGCACACCATTGTTGTCCTGCCCCACGACTGATTGTTGGGATAAAGGTAGTAGGTCTTTTTGCCGTTTTCCTCGACAAGCGCGACATCGGGAGCATACAGAACGTCAGCGGTTCCATTTACAACCGACTCAAAAATCACGCCGTCGCACCGCCAATCGGACAAATCCTCGACGGGTGCAGACCAAACGACGAGGTCTGTTCCGCAGTATGCGGTTTTAAGGGTGTCATGCGAGCCGTAGACGTACAAGCGATATTTTCCCGAGTTGTCGGGGTCCTCAAAGACATACGGCTCCGCATCGGGGATGTATTCCCAAAGCGGCAGGTACGGATTTCCCTGATATTCCGCATCATAATTTACGGTTGCGCCTACATTCACGTTGTTACCTCCATCCGTGTTGCTGTCGCCTGAGCAGCCAAGCAGCGAGACTGCCGTTGTTGCCGCGAGCGCTGCGCAAGCGATCTTTCTCAATATTTTCGACATCATATTTTCCTCCGAATTGCAATTGGCTTAAAATTGTTATCCTTGTGTTCCAAGTGTTGCAATGGCTGATAGGCAGCCGCAGCTGTCCACCACGCGTTATAAAATAATATTACTATAATTTTTTAAACATTTCAACGGTATTTATGCGATTTTTTCGTTTTGATGTTTGATGTGCCCCGAGCGATTAAGCAGATAGCATGCATGTATGCGTGAACGGGAGTATGAGCAGAGCACGCAAGTGTGAAAGGCGGCACAGCAGCATGATCGTATGATACATGACTGTATGATAGAGGCATCGCACACAACGACACAGCATGGGGACAGAAAAATTGCGGCAACAAAAAAACAGGCACTGTTTTCAGTACCTGTGTCTTATCTTATGTTATGACCTCACCAACAATAAGAACTCGCAATGGTGCATTGCTCTCTATACTATATACACGATCACGCGAGGAAATCTGTGGACTTCTTCTAGTGCGCCCGCCGCGTATAATAGACAAGGTGGAACCCCAAAACAGAGGCTCTCCCCACATTTCAGCCTACATTGTTCTTTAAAACCTCAAAGGCCTGCTTGATCTTGGCCGCCATCAGTTTTCTACGCTCAGCCAAGAAATCCTCATAGGGCATGCTCTCCCAACCATGTGGAAGAGCATTTTCTTCTTCCATTCTTTTGATGTCTTCTTGACTACGGCCTTCGCAAACGACAGGATAATAAACCGACGGGGCATCGTCGAGTATCTCCATATTATCTTTCCAATCAATAAAAGCGTAATTTGCCATCTGGTTTATCTTGGAGTCTTTGTATCCAAGCGTCTTTAGATAAGCCTTCGGGAACAAATGATGCTTCTCCAACGATTTTCTCTTTCCGTCGGAACCGGACTCGAACAGTTTGCTGACAAGCAGATTACTCTTTGAAAACAGGATCCGTGCATTCAGGATGTTAAGTGCAGCCACATAAGCATTCCACGCATTGTTGCCTCGACCAGAAACAGCGAGACCCTCCGAACCAATGAGAGTGATGTCGAAGTAGTCATTTGTGAGGCGTTCCTCGACCCTAGACAAAATAAACTGCTTGTACTCATCAAAAGTGGACAATTCCTTTATGGAGTTCAAATGGTTTTCAACCGTAGACTCAAATGATTTGGTGTATAGCGATACCAAAGATGCGTAGAAGAACCACAGCGAAGTCAAATACATATTTTCATTATATGACGCATTGAACCGATACTTCGCAATCAGATAGAGCGAATATGTGTAATAAATCGAATTTCCAGAAAGGATCAGATCCCCAGACAAGTAGCCGGCATTCATAATGGATTTTAAGAACTCGTGCCAATTGTGAACGTCAAGTACATCCGGAAGCTTCTCTTTCAGTACATTGAAGCGCTGATTGCGCAGGTTATCATCAACAGCGCCTTTTTTATCAAAGTCCGCTCCGCGAAGCAGCTTGTATCCATATTTCAGACGAGCCCTGTCAAATGCGTATGCCATGACAACTCGAATGACATCTTGTGCTGTAACCTCCGTCAGTTGATTATATGATGTGATCTCATTCTTTGCCGGGTATGTAGACTCCCTACTGAAGCGTTCGATTTCCTTGCGACCCTCATCCCAATACAGAGAGAGCAACGTAAGAATAAAATCGTTCTGTTTCAGAGCTACGCCACCGGAATTAACACGGACAAAGATTTCTGATACGTCCTCTTCTTCAGCATTAGCCTTAATGTCGAATACCGGGAGTGTGTGCTGCTTCAAATTAGAAAGCGCAGTGATGTTTTCGGAGATAAGATCTTGCTCCTCGTCGTTAAGCGTTACACCCTTGGAGGCCCGATATTCCTCCAGATTCTTTGTAAAGTTGTTGATCAGCTTCGTAATATTCGATGTGGTAAATACCTCGCTAATGTTATAAATCCATTCAGGATCTTTTTTAGTAGCCT